>JABJNS010000182.1 GCA_018664745.1 Flavobacteriales bacterium
AAACACTAAGTAAATTAAAATCTAAATTTTAAAACCCTACTCTTTTTGAGTGGGGTTTTTTATTTTTGCAATATGAAAGTGCCAAAAATTTTACTCAAATTTGTAATGAATATTTTCCCTCCATTATTATTTAACAGAATAGTTTTAAAGGAAATTTCTGATGATTTCTTGGAGATGAAAGTAGTAATAAGACGAGCTCTTTTTAATATGAATTTTCATAAAACTATTTTTGGAGGAAGTATCTTTTCAGCTTGTGACCCTTACTTTCCTACTATGTATTATCACATTTTCGCAAACAAAGGAAGGAAGTTAATTATCTGGTTAAAGTCAGCAGAAATACAATACTTAAAGCCAGCTGAGAGCTCACTTAAACTACATTTTAAGATTGCTGAGGAGGATATATTGTTAGCAGAAAAGACTTTGGATGAAAAGAGTAAATTTGAAATTTGGCATACAGTGGAAGCCATTAACAAAAAAGGAATTGTTTGCGCAAGAGCAAAAATGCAAGTCTATTTAAGAGATGATAAAAAGAAAGAGAATTTAGGGTTTTAAGCCTTTTGAATCAAAACAGTTGCATAAGCAGAAACACCTTCTTCCCTACCTATAAAACTTAGTTTTTCAGTTGTAGTAGCTTTTATAGAAACCAAATCAACATCTATACCCATACAAGATGCCAATACTTTTTGCATTTTAGGAATATATGGTTCTATTTTTGGAGTTTGTAAACAAATTGTAGAATCAATATTGCCAATCTCGTAACCTTTCTCTCTTACAAGAAGCATAACTTCTTTAAGAAGAATTTTACTGTCAATACCTTTGTATTTATCAAAAGTATCAGGAAAGTGCTTGCCAATATCACCAAGGTTTGCTGCACCCAATAAGGCATCACAAATAGTATGAATTAACACATCTGCATCAGAATGACCAAGTCCTCCTTTTGTATGAGGGACAATAATTCCACCAAGCCAAAAGTCTAAACCTTCTTTTAACTGATGTACATCAAAACCGAAGCCGACTCTAAAACTCATACTTAATTAATTTCTTTTATTCCCCCAAAATCCCAAGTTAATGAAAATCGCATTGTATTAGCTAATGGATTTGTTGCTCCAACATTATTATTTGCATTTACCAAATAAGAAAAATCAATTGTATAAACAGTATATTTCATGCCCATACCAAAAGTGAAGTACTTTCTACCTCCTTTTGTATCGTGCTCATTAAAATAACCAGCTCTTAATGCAAACTGATTAGCATACCAATATTCTCCACCCACAGAATACATCAATTCTCTAAACTCTTCTTTAGTTCCTCCTGGAGCATCCCAAAAAGATTGGAAAATACCACTTACAACACCTACTTCAGGATCCATGCCTGATGACCAAGTATTATTTCTAGAGTCATAATCACTTGGGGGTGTTGGTACTAGTAATTTATTTAAATCAAAAGCTATTGAGACTTTATTATAATCATCAATATCAGCACCTAATGCAGTTCCCAATCTGAAATTAATTGGAATAAAATCATTAGTTGCAGTTTCAGTATATTTAATTTTGCTTCCAATATTTGAAATATTACAACCAATAGCTAAATCTATATCCTTACCACTTATTCTAATTGGTTTACTATAAAATCCTGAAACATCTGCTGCAAAAGATTTTCCTGAGGCTGTTTCAATACCTCCGGCTGATTGCCCTCCAGTAAGATCAGAAAGAATATATTTGCCTCCTACTGAAAGTGAGAAATCATCTGAAAGCTTCCTGGAGTATGCAGACCCTATTACATACTCATTTGGTGTGTAATTGCCTATCAAGCCACCATTTACATCCGTAAAAGTAATCTGTCCTAGTGAAAAATAACCTAACTCAAAACCTATAGCTTGCTTATCTCCAATTTTTTTATATCCAGTAACATATGACAAATTAATATCATTCACAAGAGAGCGCAACCAAGGCACAAAAGAAATAGAAGCTCCCAAATCATTTTCATTAAAAGCCAATTTTGCAGGATTCCAATGCATAGAATTAACATCTGGTGTTGTTGCAACTCCAACATCTCCCATTGCACCAGCCCTAGCATCAGGACCAATCAATAAAAATGGAACTGCAGTAGTAACTGTATTTAACCCATCCTGAGCAAAAACATTGAACATTAATAGTAAAGCAATTATAATTCCAGTTATTTTTTTCATTTTCATAATTTAGTTCGCAAATATACTTATTTTTATTGTGTGAGTAAACGCATTTATTAAGGCATTAGTATAATTCTGATAGATTTTGATGTAAAATCTCCATCATCAGAATAAACATCCAATTTTGCAATATACATTCCTGCACTTAAATTACCACCATACTCATCTTTACCATTCCAATTTATAGGGCCTACCCTATAGCCATCATCATTATAAGTTTCTGCAAATCGTTTAACTAAAACACCAGTGACAGAGTAAATCTCAAGTACTAAATCCAAATTTTGGTTTGGTTTATTATGCTGAAAATAAATATCAGTAGAAGTAGAAAATGGATTGGGATAAGTAATATAATCAGCAATTGTAAATTCATTTTCATCAGAAACGACAAAACTAATTGTTGCTTCAGAAGAATTATTAAATACATCCCAAACCTTTAAAGTTAGCGTATGTTCTCCCTTTTCCAAATTATAGAACGGAAAATTGATTATTCCTTTTGTAAAATCATCTTTTGCTGCTTCATAAAAATCATTTAACACATAAGGATTAGAAGTGTTTCCGTCCAACACAGCAGTAATATCATGTCCAATTCCGTTTCCAACCGTATTTATTCCACTCTCATCAAATACATCTGCAATTAAAATTGGATTTTCATCAGTAATTCCTCCATCTTTAAAAGTTCGAGTATTGATAAAAAGACTCAATTCTGCTTCATCATAATCATA
>JABJNS010000183.1 GCA_018664745.1 Flavobacteriales bacterium
AGTAGATTCAATAGTAAACTCAATGGAAGATGCTTCTATCTCTTTAGTTGATTTATTAGTTAAAAACAAATAAGCATGGATAGTTTAATTAATATCGGAATTATATTAACCTACCTAATGATTGCTTTTGCAGCATTGGCAGCTATCGGTTTTGGCATTAAAAAAATGATGCAAAAAACGAATAATGCAAAAAAGACATTATATAGTATTGGTGGACTTATACTTATTATTCTAATATCTTACCTTATGTCTTCTGATGAAGTATTAGGTTCGTACGAAAAATATGAAATTACGGCTTCAACAGCTAAGCAAGTAGGAATGGGATTAACTACATTTTACCTATTAGCTATTGGTGCAATTGGTGCTGTATTGTATGCTGAATTATCAAAAGCATTTGCTAAATAATGGCTAGTTCAAGAAGAGGGTTACCCGAAATTAATGCAGGATCAATGGCAGATATTGCCTTCTTGCTGCTTATCTTTTTCTTGGTAACTACTACTATGGATGTGGATACGGGTATTGCTCGAAAACTACCGCCTATGCCTGAAGATGAGCAAATAGAAGATGATTCTCAAATTCATGCTAAAAATATTTATGTTGTACTGATTAATGCCAACAATCAATTATTGGTTGAAGGAGAATTAATGGATATCTCACAACTTAGAGGTGATGCTAAGGACTTTATAGATAATAATGGAAAAGATCCTAATTCATCAGAAAACCCTGAAAAAGCAATTATCTCATTACAGAATGACAGAGGGACTGAGTACATGACTTATATTCGTGTACAAAATGAACTTGCTGCTGCCTATAATGAGTTAAGAAATAAAGCTGCATTGAATAAATTTGGCGAGCGCTATGCTGATTTGAACAAGACACAAATGAAGGAAATCAGGAAAATGTACCCTCAGAAAATATCTGAAGCGGAACCAAAAAATATTGGAGGAGATTCATAATGAGTAAATTCAGAAAAGGAGGAAAAAAAGGAATGCCAGCTATATCAACTGCATCCTTACCAGATATTGTATTTATGTTACTTTTCTTTTTTATGGTAACTACAGTAATGCGTGAAACAACTTTATTCGTAAGTGTTGTTACACCAAAAGCTACTGAGATAAAAAAGATGGAAAAGAAATCATTAGTAAGCTATATTTATATTGGTTCACCAGTTAAAAGAATGCAAGCTTCTTATGGTAGTGCTGCTCGTATTCAATTGAATGATGCTTTTGCTGAGGTAGGTGAAATACAAGAATTTATTGCAACTGAGCGTGAGGCTAGAGACGAGAAAGAAATTCCTTACATGACTACATCTATCAAGGCAGATGAGACTGTAAAAATGGGAATTATTTCTGATGTAAAGCAAGAACTTAGAAAAGCAAATGCACTTAAAATTAATTACTCTACCCGAAAAGGAGACTACTAATTTAAGACATTAGATTATAAAAATGAGGCTGATATATTATCAGCCTTTTTTTATACTCAAATTTTTCTGAAGGAGGATAATCAATAAGCCTACTGCCATGAAACTAAAAAAGGCTTGTTGCCATGTTGCTGTATTTTCAGTAAGGTAAGCATAATCCGAAAGTGTAGGATAAGCAAAAGTTACTGCCATAGCATTATTTAATAAGTGAGCCAATACTGGTAACCAAAGCGAGCCACTCCAATAAAAGAAATAACCAAGCAATAAACCTAATGCAAACCTTGGTAAAAATCCTTGAAACTGCATATGGATTGCGCTAAACAAAACAGCTGTAATGATAATAGCTACATGAGGTTTCCCTATCCATTTGGTGAATGTTTGTTGCAAGTACCCTCTAAATAATAACTCCTCCCCAATTGCAGGTACAATAGCCAATACTAATAGGTTAAAAGCTAAATCCCCCACAGTATTCATTCTTAAGAAATACTTAGTAATATTCTCAGCCTTTTTATCATAATACATCATCCATTCAGGAAAGTTAAGGCTCATATTCCATTCATATATAAAAGCTATAAAAGGATTAATCAACAACATAATAGCAATAGCCAGTAAAAGCGTTTGCCTATTGAAATTAAAATTGAGTTTTAAATTAAAATCACACAAATAAGCGTAAAGTAATACTGGTACAACAAACAAACCTATTGAGCTTAATAGCTGAACAAACTTTACTGCATCAATTCTAGATTGATTGGTAAATTTCATAAAATCTACCGCAACCAATTCTACATCTGAAAAAGTTATAATACAAAATCTTGCTAATAAATTGTGTAATATAACCGATACAACTATCAATAAAAATAGTAAGCCCACTTTTGTTCCTGATGACTTGTCTTTAAATATCCCTTTAAATCCCATTAATGTGTATTTTTGCAATAATTATGGGCGTAAAGATAGGAAATATTGATGTAGGGGAATTCCCCTTGTTGCTAGCACCAATGGAGGATGTTAGTGATCCTCCGTTTCGTGCTTTATGCAAGCAAAATGGTGCTGATGTAATGTACACTGAATTCATCTCATCAGAAGGCTTAATTCGTGATGCAGACAAAAGTGTAATGAAGTTGGACATCTATGATTTTGAACGCCCAATTGGGATACAAATTTTTGGTTATGATATTGAATCCATGCGAAAAGCAACTGAAATATGTGCAGCCGCAAAGCCTGAATTTATTGACATCAACTTTGGTTGCCCAGTAAAAAAAGTAGCTAAAAAAGGTGCTGGAGCAGGAATACTACTCGACATCCCAAAGATGGTTGCTATGACCAAGGAAATTGTAAATGCTACCGATTTACCCGTTACCGTAAAAACACGCTTGGGGTGGGACGAAAACACGCAATACATAGTTGATGTTGCCGAACAACTGCAAGATGTAGGGATACAAGCACTATCCATTCATGGGCGTACCCGTAAGCAAATGTATAAGGGAGAAGCCGATTGGACTTTAATAGGTGATGTAAAAAATAATCCTAGAATGCATATTCCTATCTTTGGAAATGGAGATATTGATACTCCAGAAAGAGCACTAGAAGTAAAGAATAAATATGGAGTGGATGGCGTAATGATTGGCCGTGCTGCCATTGGTTACCCTTGGATATTTAACGAAATAAAACATTTCCTAAAAACAGGTGTACATTTAGCACCACCTACTATAGAGGATAGAGTAATTGCCTGCAAACAACACTTAAAACATTCAATCGAGTGGAAAGGACAAATATTGGGTATAGCTGAAATGAAACGCCACTACACCAACTATTTTAAAGGCATTCCTCATTTTAAAGATTACCGCATAAAGATGGTAACAAGCGACAGCCCTGAAGAAGTACATGCAATACTAGATAAAGTTGCTGTGGAGTTTGCGAATGTACAGATGCGTTAAAAACAAAAGGCAACTGCATAGTTAAGCAAGACATAATTACTGCAATACTCAGTATTATTACTGTACTTAATTAAGAGATTCTTTTAGGAAGCGTTTTCTTAAAACTTTAATTGATTTATAAATTTCCAATGTCTTTGCCATAAAACAAAAATAATATATTTTTCACTATTATAGACTCTAAATCGTGAAAATCATTGTTTTTTTATGCAA
>JABJNS010000184.1 GCA_018664745.1 Flavobacteriales bacterium
ATCCTTAATAAACGGAATAGTAAAAGCATCTTTATAAGTACCTGAAACTACTAATTTATATTGCAACCCTAATTGAGTAGGCAATACTGTTGTATAACTATATGCCGTATCAAATGTCATTGTAAATGCATCTACTAAAACAGATACTATAGCTGTATCAATACCACATGCATACAGGGAATCAGGTTGATTAATTATAACTACTGAATCTTGAGATAAACAACCTACTGAATCTTCAATATTTAAAACATAAGAACCAGCAGGAAAATTATAAGTCGTATTGGTTGTTGCTACACCATCAATAAATGGAGTATAAGGAGAAAACCCAGAAGAGTGATCTGCAGTAATAGTTATACTCCCAGTTGAATCCCCATGACACAATACATCAGATACTGAAACAGTATCAAAATTTAAAATATATAAATCCCAAGCAACATTTACCGTATCAAAAGCATCACAACCATTAGCATCTTCAACAGTTAAAATATAATCTGTTCCATTAACTCCTGGATAAGCTAAAGCCGTCTCAGTTGTACTAATAACAAAGGGATTTGAAGGAGGCTGAGTAGTCCATGAATAAGTATAAATTGAAGTATCTAAAGTAATCTCATACAATTGGAAATTTAAACTTCCAAAAAAACCTGAATTTAAAATATAAAACTCATGTATACCATTTCCAATAAAAGGAAATTCATAAATGTGATTCCCTTGATATACATCAGGAGTAGGCCTGTGAGTTGTGTTCCCATCCATTACCCAATTCATACCAGGTGTTGCTGGTAAAGATGTAAAGTCATAAGCTGCATCATATATATTACCTGAACCATCTTGATAGGTTCCACTTACTACTAATAGATAATTAACACCTGGAGTTAAAGTATCTGAAAATCCTATTGGTGAATTATTGAAATTTAAAACCTGTGTATTAATAAGACTTGAATCATTCAATGTATTTCCACCAATAACTACTGATGTTAATAAAGTATCTTCACCACAATCAATAACAATGTCAGAACCTAACTGAACATATATTGAATCAGGATCAATAAGAGCAGGGAAACTTAGTGAAGATGAAATTGAATTCCCATAATAATCATAAACCATAAGTGAATATGAGCCTTCACATCTATTAACATAAGTTCCAACATGTGACAAGGTGTTGTACCAAGGGGATCCTAATGAATCAATTTTAATAAGCCCAGTTACTGTATTTTCCCAAACATAAGTAAAAGGAGGTACTGAATGTGTTCCTACACCATACATTTGCACCCATAATTCACCATCACAAGCACCAAAGCATGTTGGGTGTGTAGTACTAAAATCATCAACTATCAAAGAGTCCCCTGCATTTTTAGGGTGCACATAAACAACTCTAGAACCCAAACAACCATTAGTATCCGTAACATTTATAGTATACCCTCCATTATATTGATTAGAGTAAGATAAAGCATTCTGAACATAACCTCCATTAGCAAAAACAATTAATGCATCATCTAACCACTGAGTAGCATAAGGCTGTGTACCTCCAGTTATTGAATCAATTGTGATTTGACCATCACTAATCCATGGTGCAGAAGTACTATCTGCAGTAGCATAAATTACAATTGGGTCAGGCTGAGATAAGAATAAAGAGTCAGAAGAACAATATGTACCATATGAAGCATCAAAAACAGAAACTAAATAATTATTTGAAGGTAAATTTGGAAATATGAATGACAAGTTATTAGTAAATTGTGGTGTTCCTACTGGAGCTAGAGGATTAGTTGTAAATAACTCAAAAGTATATCTTGGACCAGTGAATAATATCGGGCCAATTGGCAAATTGTTAGTATCTATACTCACCTGAATTACTCCAACACCACCATTACAAGGAATACTGTCAAATACAGAAATATTTACATCACAAGGTAAAAATGCCACATCATAACATTCATCATAAGTACATCCATTTCCATCTGTAATAGTTAGGCAATACGTATTTTCACAAAGTGCTGTTTGATTTGTATTAATTCCTGAAGTAGTTGACAAAACAACACCAGCAGTATCCCAAGTAAATGTATATGGAAACTGACCTGTAATTGGATTTACAAAAATAGATCCATTACAAACTGCTGGGTTTGTAATATTATTTACTGTACTATTCACAGTAATCGGATTCATTACTACATTTATTGAATCAGTAGCAATACAACCAGTAGTTGTTTCTGTAGCTGTTAAATAATACATTCCAGAAGAAGTAACTGGGTTAGTAAAAGTAGTTGTAGCAGTTGTAGCTATTTGCAAATCAATCATATTTACACCATCCGTAAGTTGGTAATCAAAACTATATGAACCTGGGTCAACCATAATCATTGCTGCATCCAAATAAACTTCAGCATCACATGATGTATAGGAATTGGCTATCTGTGCTGAACATGCATTCTGTATTGTAATTGAACCTGAAACATTACAAGATGGAACATCTGAACTAACAATAGTATAGTTATAAATTCCTGTATCTAAGTTTGAAATTAAATCGCCATTATTCCAAGTCATAATAGTTTGACAAGGAGGGCCTACTGCTGGATCTTCCCAACACAAATAGTAAGGAGCTGTTCCTCCAAATGCTGTAATTGAGGTAGATCCTAGTGTTGAATTTATTATATTTGTTGTTAATACATTTGAACCTAAGACTCCATTTGCAATCACTAAAGTATCATTAGCTGTACAGCCATTATCATAATTTAAAGCTGACAAATAATAAGTACCAACACCTAAAGGAGGTAGTACTACAGAATCAACAAATAAAGTGGAATTTAATAAAATTGTACCAAGAGCATCTGTTAGGACATACTCAGTGCCTAAAACTTGAGATGGGTAAGAACAAGCATTTAAATAAGCAGTAATATTAGTTGTCGTAACTCCACACAAACCCATTGAACCACTATATGAAAAACTTCCTCCTGGGGCTGTAATTGTTAATGTGTCATTTGTCCATGAACCAGTTCCATTATCAACAAATAACAAATTATAAGTTCCTGATGGTGCATTTACAAAAGTATCTGTCAAGGATGTCGTTGTAGTTGGCCCATAAGCGCCAATTCCTGTAGATAAATTAACCCAAGAATAAGTATAATTCCCTACTCCAGCATTTACAGTAGCAATAGCCTGCCCATCATTAGCGTTTACTGAACTTGCTGAAGTTGTTGTAATAATAACCTGTGCATTTACAGTAGCTGAAATAGCTATCCCTAAAAACAGAAAGAGTACCGACTTTATTTTAGTGGTACTTTTTGAAAATTTATTTCTCATAATTTTACTGATATATTTATTCTTCATTTCTCAATTTTATTGAATTTTATCTTCTAAACAATTTTGCAAATATACTCTTATATTAATAAGTACTTATTTAGCATATTATATTTAGCAACAATCTATTTTTAATAAAGCTATTCTATTATTATTTTACTGAATAACTTAACCCCCTCCACTTCAATTTCTACAAAGTACACTCCACTTGCTTTGTTGTTTCTTTTTAAGATGTGTTTATCTGTATTTGTAAGTATGTATTGCTCTAACTGTTTCCCAAATACATCCACTACACTAATTGTAGCCCCATCTACC
>JABJNS010000185.1 GCA_018664745.1 Flavobacteriales bacterium
GAAGACCTTACAACTTACCCTTCAATTTTAGGGGGAAGAGTAAAGACTTTACACCCAAATGTATTTGGAGGAATTTTATCCAGAAGAGAACTTGCAAGCGATAAAGAGCAATTAGAACAATACAACATTCCTGAGTTTGATTTAGTAATTGTTGACCTTTACCCTTTTGAAAAAACGGTTGCTTCAGGAGCTGGCGAACAAGACATTATAGAGAAAATTGATATAGGCGGGATTTCATTAATCCGTGCTGCTGCCAAGAATTTTAAAGATGTATTGATTGTTTCTGAAATGAGCCAATATGCTGAAACATTAGCAATATTAACCGCTAATGGAGCAAGCACTACTATGGAAGAAAGAAGAAACTTTGCAAAAACTGCATTCAATGTTTCTTCACACTATGATACTGCAATTTTTAATTACTTCAACACGGACAATTCACCAGCATTTAAGGCAAGTATCCGTGAAGGAAAAACTTTGCGTTATGGAGAGAATCCCCATCAATCAGGAATTTTTTATGGTAACTTAGATGCTATGTTTACCAAACTAAACGGAAAAGAACTTTCCTACAACAACCTACTGGATGTTGATGCAGCCGTACACTTAATTGCTGAATTTAACGAAACTACCTTTGTGGTTTTAAAACACAACAATGCTTGTGGTTTAGCTAGCCGACCAAACTTACTTGACGCTTGGACAGCTGCTTTAGCAGGAGACCCAACTTCAGCTTTTGGAGGTGTACTTATCACCAACAAAGAAGTTGACTTGGCAACTGCTGAGGAAATAAACAAACTATTCTATGAAGTGCTAATTGCACCATCATTTGCAAGTGATGGCCTTGAGTTATTAAAAAGCAAAAAGAACAGAGTACTTTTACAGCAAAATGAAGTAGCTTTACCAAAATCGCAATTCCGTACAGTACTTAATGGCGTATTGCACCAAGATAAAGATTTGAAAAGTGATGCAATTACCGATATGGTAACCGCTACTAAACTAGCACCAACACAAGAACAATCAACCGATTTAGTTTTTGCATCAAAAGTATGTAAGCACACAAAATCAAACACGATTGTATTTGCAAAAGGAAAGCAATTATTTGCAAGTGGAGTTGGACAAACATCAAGAATAGATGCATTAAAACAAGCAGTAGACAAAGCAAAAAACTTTGGCTTTGACTTAAACGGTTGCGTCATGGCTTCTGACGCATTTTTCCCTTTCCCTGACTGTGTGGAACTGGCAGATAATGCAGGAATAAAAGCAGTAATACAACCAGGAGGATCAATAAAAGATCAGTTATCAATTGATTATTGTGACGCTAACAATATGGCAATGGTACTAACAGGGACAAGACATTTTAAACATTAAAAAATAAAGAATATGGGATGGTTTGATTTTATGCAAGAAGCAATTGCTATTGATTTAGGAACGGCAAACACACTAATTATTCATAACGGCAAAGTTGTTGTAGATGAGCCGTCAATTGTTGCTAAGAATATTAGGACAGGCGAGATAGTTGCTATAGGAAAAAGAGCTCAGCAAATGCACGGAAAAACGCATAAAGAAATAGAAACTTTGCGTCCATTAAAAGATGGAGTAATTGCTGATTTCCAATCTTCTGAACAGATGATAAGAGGGTTTATTGATATGATTCAAAAGAAAAGATCACTCTTTTCCCCTGCTTTAAAAATGGTCATTTGTATTCCCTCAGGAGTAACTGAAGTTGAGAAAAGAGCCGTAATTGATTCAGCAGAACATGCCGGGGCAAAAGATGTGTGGCTGATACACGAACCAATGGCGGCAGCCATTGGGATTGGTATTGACGTACTAGAACCAAAAGGCAATATGGTAATTGATATAGGTGGTGGAACTACCGAAATTGCAGTCATATCATTAGGAGGTATAGTTTGTGACAAATCAATAAGAGTTGCTGGAGATGAATTTACTGATAACATTAAAACCTATATGAAAACTAGACATAATATTGCAGTTGGTGATATTATGGCTGAGCAAATTAAAATACATGTAGGTTCCGCATTAACCGAATTAGAAGAACCACCTGCTAACTACCCTGTACATGGTAGAGATTTAATGAGTGGGATTCCTAAAGAAGTAATTGTTACTTATAAAGAAATTGCTGGCGCTTTAAACAATTCAATTGAAATGATAGAAGAAGCTGTGATGAGTGCTTTATTCAACACTCCCTCTGCACTTTCTGCCGATATATACAATGAAGGCCTTTACTTAACTGGAGGTGGATCAATGCTAAGAGGATTGGATAAAAGGATTTCTAAGAAAACAAAACTACCAGTATATGTTGCTGAAGATCCTTTAAGAGCAGTAGCCAGAGGAACTGGAATCGCCCTTAAAAATACTGACAGCTACACTTTCTTGATACAATAGTAAAAACAAAGAATGCATAACCTTTTACGGTTTATTAAACTAAATCATTTTCTATTACTTTTTATTTTAATAGAAGGTATTTCTGTTACTTTACTTTTGCAAAACAATAGCTTTCAAGCTAGTAAAACAGTTGCTTATACTACACAATACACAAGTGTATTTTACAATTCAATTTCTAGTTTTTCAGACTATATGGCACTAAAAGAAACTAATGATTTTCTTGTAGCCGAGAACGCTAAACTCTATTCATTGCTAGATAGAAATGAGCAATTTGATGATTCATTACTAATAAGAAATAAAGACTACAACTACATCCCTGCAAAAGTGATAAATAACTCTGTAAACAAAAGGAACAATTTTATTACGCTTAATAAAGGGTTAGTAAATGGAATTGAAAATGGAATGGGAGTAATCACTCAAAATGGAGTGGTTGGTGTAGTGCACTCAGTAAGCGAAAATTATGCTTTAGTTCTATCCATATTACACAAAAAAGCTGCAACAGGAATTTTTCTAAAAAAAAACAGGCATACTGGAATTTTAAAGTGGGAAGGTTTTGACTATAAAAGTACTGTTATAAAAGATTTACCTGTGCATATTCCACTTTCAATTGGCGATACAATTATCACTAATAGTTATAGTAATATTTACCCTGAAGGCATAAATATCGGGAATATCTCAAGCTTTGAAAAAAATGATGATGACGGATTTTACACGGTAAATGTAAGTCTATTTGAAGATTTTAACAACCTTAAATATGTGTATGTTGTAAAATCAAATCAAGCTGAAGAACAAATAATTTTAGAACAAATAATGACGCATGAATAAGCATTTTATTAAATACCTAAGCTTACTCCCTTTGTTTGTTTTACTACAAGTATTAGTACTTAATGAAATATTATTTTTCAGACACATTAACCCTTACTTATACCTAGCTTTAATTTTAAGTTTACCGCTAAAAACTCCAAAATGGTTTTTACTACTCTATGCTTTTTTACTAGGGTTTTTTATTGATTTATTTTCAGGAAGTTTAGGGTTTCATTCTACTGCAACTGTTCTTTTAGCTTTTATAAAGCCTGCCATTTCCAGGATAAGTATTCCTCATAATATCCTTGGGGATTATGACAAAATATCTATGCATAAAATTGGAAACAAATCATTTATCACTTACGCTTTTCTCCTTATTATAATACATAATACAGTATTATTTTCCTTAGAACATTTAAGTTTTAGCTTCTCCATATTTGCAAAAATTGTTTCAAGTAGCATCCTTACACTTGTTCTTATTTTAATAATGGAATTGTTTAAGAATAAGAATAAATGAGAAAGCATAAAAGTAGGCATAAAGTTGTTGTAGGAATTATTATGCTGATTGCTTTTATCTTTTTATCCAAACTTTTTTACATTCAAGTCATTAATGATAATTACAAATTCTCAGCTAATAATAATGTTTTGCGGTATGATGTTCAAAATGCTGTAAGAGGGCTTATTTATGATAGAGACAGTATCTTAATTGTAGCAAATGTACCTGCTTATGATTTAATGATTGTACCAAAAGATCTTGATGAAAGAACTATTGACACTTTAAAATTCTGTGCTTTGGTTGATATCACTAAAGAAGAGTTTTTAGAAAAATACAATAAAGCTGCTGATTACTCCAAATACAAAGAAAGTGTTTTTATCAAACACATAAGTAAAGAAAACTCAAGCACACTTGGAGAGAGTCTTTATGAATTTCATGGATTTTACTTAAGAAAACTGACTATGCGTGAGTATCCCACCAACTCAGCTACCCACCTGGTTGGATACCTAGGGGAGGTAAATAGAACTAAAGCTAAAACCGATCCTTTTTACACCAAAGGTGATTTGAATGGAGTAAGTGGAATTGAAGCAGCTTATGAAGAGGAATTGAGAGGAGAGAAAGGAATGGCAATAAAGTTAGTGGATGTTCATAATAGAGATCAAGGTAAATTTCAGGATGGTAAGTTTGATACACTACCAATTGCAGGAAACACACTAAAATCAACTATTGATATTGAACTGCAAAAATATGGAGAGAAGCTCATGCAAAATAAAATTGGAGCAATAGTTGCAATTGAACCGTCAACTGGTGAGATTTTATCTTTAATATCAGCTCCTACTTATAACCCTAATTTACTTATTGGAAGGAAAAGATCAGAGAACTACAAGTTTCTATCAGAAGATGAAAATAAACCTCTTTTTAATCGAGCATTACAAGGAACTTACCCTCCAGGCTCAACTTTTAAATTGATTAATGGGTTAATTGCTTTGCAAGAAAAGGGAATTACTATCAACACTAATTTCAATTGCACAGGTGATAAGGGTTATACTTTTGGAATAAAGGGAAGGTTTGTAGGTTGTCATCCGCATACCACACCCTTAAGTTTAAAAAAGGGGATTGAGATATCTTGTAATGCTTATTTCTGTGGAGCTTATGATAAATATTTTAGTAAATTTAATTCTACTGTTGAGGCTTATGACAATTGGCACTCCCATGTTTCTAGTTTCGGTATTGGGAATTATATGAATAATGATTTTATTTCTGGGTCTCCTGGAAAGTTGCCAAAATCATCCTATTTTGAAAAACTTTATAGAGGAAGTTGGAATGCAAATACTGTGATATCAATGGCAATTGGGCAAGGGGAATTATTACTTACACCAATACAAATGGCAAACATGACGGCTATTATCGCTAATAGAGGATTTTACTATACGCCTCACATTATAAAAGAAATATCTGGGCAGGAAAATATTGATACTAACTTTACAAAAAAGAAATATTGCAGCATAGAAGCAAAATATTTTGAACCTATAATTGATGGGATGCTAAAAGTTACAATAGGGGAAGGTGGCACGGCTCAAAATAGTCAAATTGCAAACCTTGACATATGTGGGAAAACAGGAACAGCTCAAAATCCACATGGAGAAGATCATTCAATTTTTATTGCTTTTGCTCCAAAAGATAACCCTAAGATAGCTATTGCAGTTTATGTTGAAAAAGGAGGTTGGGGCTCTACTTGGGCAGCTCCAATCGCATCATTGATGATTGATAAATACATCAATAAGAATATTTCAAACAGCCATCAAGAGAGATTTATAATAGACGGAAATCTAATTACGGAAGATTAAATGAGAAGAGCAAAAAATATATTTGACAATATTGATAATGTAAGCATCTTACTTTATGGAATCCTAGTGTTTCTTGGTA
>JABJNS010000186.1 GCA_018664745.1 Flavobacteriales bacterium
TATGATGCTGCTTGGAATATTGTTTCCGAAACTGCTGGTAACCTTGTTAAAATTGTAGATAATACTATTGAAAATACTTATGCATTTCCTGTAGGAAATCATCCTGAGGATTTAGTAATTAATGATGCAGGTACAACTTTGTACTACAGTGATGGTTTATGGAGTAAAGCTGTTTATGCTTTTGATATTTCTGGTACAGAATTACCAACTACTGCCTTAATCAACAAGAGTTTTTACGGTTTAGGTGCTCATGATGGCTATGTTTACGGAACTGATGCTGTTGATTTTACGCAAAGCGGATGGTCATTCAAATACTCTGCTAATGGTATTATTGTTGACTCTGTACATGTAGGGATTATACCTGGAGGATATTGCTTCAACTAATTGAGTAAATAAGATTAAGTTTTATTGAGGGAGGCATTGCCTACCTTTTTTTTATATTTGCTAAAAATTTATCACATGAAATTAATTAACTATTTACTTATTGCTTTAGTATTTGTTTCTTCTTGTAAGGAAGAAGATACAGTTGAAACACCTGTGTTGCCAAGTGATTATGGTAAAGGTATGTATATTGCTACTGAAAATGGAGTTAGTTTTTATGATGGTGAAGTGGTTAAAAATCAAATTTTTAAAGGGGTAAACGGAACTTCAATTTCTTCAGTTTCTAAGATTAAATTCAAAGGAACAAAGGCCTATATTGCAGCAGGAAATCAGATTGTAACTGCTAATATTGAAACTTTTGAAAATAAAGATGTTGTTAATGGTTTTGTTGATGTTGTTGATTTTGACTTTGTAAATTTTGATAGGTTATTTGTAGTTGATAAGGGTGACGCTAAGGTAAAGGTAGTTGATTTAAATAATTTAGATATTACTGCTGAAGTTGAGACAGGTGAAAATACAGTCCCAACATTTATTGCAAGCTCATGGTATCGATCAATTGTATTAAATAGTGGGGCAGTTGCTGATTCTTTAAAAGATACTACTATAGTTGCTATTGATTATAGAGATGGAGTGATTCCTTTGTCTGATTTTATGGGAAGTATTGAAGTTGGTGACAATCCTAATTCTGTAGTTTGGATTAGTAACTTAAAAGTACTTTGTAAGGGTATTTATGATCCAAATAATTCTTCAAGTAATACGGAATCATCATTAAGTAAAATAGATCCTTGGGATATGGAATTAGATTGGAATATTACTCTTAGTAATATCTATAATGCTCAAAACTTAGTTTCTGATGTTTCAGATTCTAAATATTTCTTTACAGCAATTAATGGTGTTTACCAAATGAATAATGATGGAACTAGTATTTCTCAAAAAATAAATTTTACATCTGATATTTTGGAAACATCAATTGAAAGTTATGCTGTTAATGATACAACAATAGGTTATGCTAATATGTTGTTTGTAAATGATGCTATAGGTGCAAATAATACGATATATAAATATAATTTAGCAACTAGTACTTTTTGCGATACTATTATTGTTGACTCTCCTGTAAAAGATATTAATTTTTACTAATAGTAAATTATGGAGTATTTAAAAGTAAAATTTCTAAGAAGATTATTTATTATCTTTTGTATTTTACTTGGTATTTTCACTCCTCTTTTTTGTTGGTATAAAATTCCTGATTTTAATCCAATTAACAAGCCTCTTTCACATTTTGGAGTATTAGAACCAACCTTCTTACTTTGGAATACAACTTTAGTGTTTTTAGCTATAGGTATCTTCTGGAATGCCTACACTTCACTTAGGTTTTATTTTAAAAAGAAAAGGTTTAGGTATCCATTAAAAATTATGCTTATTTCTTCTAGCATATCTTTAGTTTTTACAGCTAGTATTTCAATGGAATATGAGTTATTTCATCAAATACCTGCTGTGTTATTTTTCTTTAGCTACAATCTTTTTATTTTTTGCTTTGGGTTATTTCGCTCTTTCAAATATATAAGGAGAGGAATGTTCTCAATTTTTATAGGGTTAGCAATGTTATTTTCAACTTTATTACTTCTCCCTTTTCCATCCTATGGAGTATTTGAGATTGTTTATTTTGCTCTTATTCTTATCTGGAATATATATTTCTTGTTTATAAGGATAAAAGAAGAAGGCTTGAAAAAAAGACTTTAAAGTTTTTCCATTAATTCAGAATACAAAGCAACCATTGCTTTGATGTCGTCCTTATGTACTTTTTCATCAGGAGAATGTACATTGTCCTCAGGAGCACCAACAAAGCACCAATCCCAAGGGTAATCGCTTTTTTGCAATCCGTTTCCATCACTTCCACCTGCATCTTCCACTTCTAATTGGAAGTTAATACCTGATTTCTTAGCAATAGCTACTACTTTATTGATGTATGACTTTCTTGGAATTCCGCTATCTCTTAAAGAGATTGCACAGCCTTTTCCGTGTTTTACACCCTCAGTAACCCAAGTGATATCAGAAATTAGAGCTTGGTTTACTCCATATTTTTCTTGAATAAATTTTCCTAAATACCCTACAGAACCACCACCATGTTCTTCCCAAGTAGAGAATACAATTATTCCGTTTTCTAGGCTTTTAGCAACCTCTAAAGCGTTCCAAACGCCTAATCGGTTATCCATATAGCAACTTTGTATAAACTCATCTGTATCTCTGAAATCTACTTTAAATGTTAGAGAAGTACCTCTATCAATTGTTCTGTTGAAATCAATAAAGATTCCATCTTCATTTTTGATGATTTTACCTTCAATTTTTCCTTGGCTATCTTCACCAACTAATACAATATCTTCAGTAGTTACAGGTCCTCCAATTTTTACAATTTCATTATTGTATTTTACTGTAAATCCTATAGAATCCAAATGAGCAAATATAGCAGTTCTAGGCTCGCCAAAAACTAGCATTAAATTGTCTTGAAACCCAGCACCATGATGTAGGATAGGTTTTACCTTCCAAGAGTTTTGATTTTCATTTATATAATTTAATAAAAACTCCTTCATTGCTAATTCTTCTCCTGCAGGAGCGTGAACTTCACACATTTGTTTTAATAATTCCATTATCTTATTTTTAAGTTTTTTATTCTTAATTCATGATTCTTTTTAAAAGTATTCACAACATCATTTGCTTTACTTTTTGGGACTGCAAATGTAAGTTTACAATTTATCTGGAAGTCAGTATTTACAACTTCTAAATCAAATTCTTTTACTAAACGCATAACATCATTCATTTGAGGGTATTTAAAGGATACTTCATGCTGTTCTTTTATAGTTTTAGTAATCATTGTAGCATTGCTGATGGCATCAGCTGCAGCAGTTTTGTAAGAACGAATCAATCCAGGGACACCTAGTTTTACTCCTCCAAAATAACGAACTACAATAATTAAAATATTGGTTAGATCATTGGAAAGGATTTGGCCAAGAATGGGTTTTCCAGCAGTAGAAGAAGGTTCTCCATCATCATTTGCTCTTTGTGCTGATTTATCAGTATTAAGGATGTAAGCATAGCAATGGTGCCGAGCTGCATATTCTATTTTTTTAACTTCTTCTAATTTTTCTTTTACTTCTTGCTCGGAATAAACAGGGTAGGAATAAGCAATAAATTTACTTCCTTTCTCTTTGTAAATTCCTGTTGTGTGGTTTTTTACCTCTGTGTATTTATCCTCCAATATCAAATTATCTTTTTGGAACAATGATTTCTAAATTATCTGTTCCAATAACTAGCTCCTCTATTATTTCACCATTAATATTTGGAGTAATAACTCCTTCTGCTAATGTTTTATTAGCTGTAAAAATTCTTGCTTCATCCCATAGGTTACTATCAATAAAGGATTGTAAAGTTTTACTTCCTCCTTCAATAATTACTGATTGAATACTTAGTTTATATAATTCTTGTAAAACACTTTCAATCAAATTGTTGAAGTCAATTTTAACAAACTGATTAGTGTTAATTTTTTCTGATTTAATTGAGTTGAAAATCAAAGTTTCTGCCTCAGAATTAAATAAGTTTAAACTAGTGTCAAGTTTTAAATCTTTATCAATTACAATTCGTGTTGGATTTTTTCCTTCAACTTCACGAACTGTAAGGGATGGGTTGTCTTTTTCTGTAGTAATTCTCCCCACTAAAATAGCATCTTCTTCTGCTCTCCATTGGTGTACTAATTTCTTTGAACCACTAGAAGTCATCCAAAAAGGTTCTGTTTGATTTTTCGGAGCAATAAACCCATCTTTACTTTCTGCCCACTTCAAAAAAATATAAGGCCTTTTTTGCTCATGGAATGTAAAGAAGCGTTTGTTTAGTTCTCTGCTTTCCTTTTTCAATACACCAATAATTACTTCAGTACCTGCTTCCTCCATTTTTGCAATTCCTTTCCCTGCAACTTCTGAAAAAGTATCTACACAGCCAATTACTACTTTAGGTATTTTATGTTCTATTATTAGGTTGGAGCAGGGTGGTGTTTTTCCAAAGTGTGCACATGGCTCAAGGTTTACATAAAGAGTTGATTTTGTCAATAAACTTTTATCTTTAACGCTAGCAATTGCATTTACCTCTGCATGATGAGAACCATATTTCTCATGATAACCTTCTCCAATTATCTCACCTTCATAAACGATAACTGAACCTACCATTGGGTTTGGCGAAACATCTCTTAAGCCTTTGGAAGCTAAGTCTAAACACTTTTTCATGAAAAACTCCTGATTTTGCATGCCTCAAAAATAGCCAAATTATTACATTTGTCCAGTGGAAAAGGTCAGTAATATTATTGGATATTTTAAAGATGAACTTAGTGAAGTTGCTAAGGAAGGAGAGGTGGTTTCTTGGGCTTATATCAGTATTGAATATCTTCTAGGTTATACTCGCTCAGATTGTATAATAAATGCTAATAGAGATGTTTCAAAAGATGTTTCAGATAGGTTTAAGCAAATTGTTAGTGCTTTGAAAACAAATAAACCACTGCAGTACATCCTAGGTGAAACAGAATTTTACGGACTGAAATTTAAAGTAAATGAATATACTTTGATTCCAAGACCTGAGACAGAAGAGTTAGTGGATTGGATTTTGAAAGAAGAATTTTCTTCAGCACTAGATATAGGAACGGGAACTGGCTGTATCCCAATTGCTCTTGCAAAGAATAAAAAAGCTGTAATTTCAGCTATTGATATTTCAAATAATGCTTTGTTGGTTGCTAGGCAAAATGCAAAAATAAATGGAGTAGAAATCAACTTTATTCATCAAGATATTTTGATTTCAAATGATTTGCCAAAAGTTGATATTATTGTAAGTAATCCTCCTTATGTTTTAGAATCTGAAAAGGAAATGATGTTTGATAATGTGTTGAAATATGAACCTCATTTGGCTTTGTTTGTATCTGATAAAAACCCTTTATTGTTCTATAATAAAATTGCAAAATTAGCATTTGAAAGTTTAAATAATAATGGGAAGTTATTCTTTGAAATTAATGAGCAATTTGCAGATAAAACCATTGTAATGTTAAGCAAGATTGGTTTTGTTGATATTAAGTTGAAAAAAGACATAAACGATAAGGATAGAATGATTAAAGCCACAAAGAATTAGTTATTTTTGATTATCAAAAAAACAAGATAAGAGATGATTACAAAAGAAGAAGTTTTACAATTCCAGAAGGAGTGGGGAAATGGTATAATAAGTATGAGTACTACTTTTAAGAATGGTGGAGGCCATGTTGCTGAAGCAAAAGAATTTATAAGTAAACTTTATGCTTATGAAACGGAAGAAGTACTTTTTAAACCAACTCTTGCTGCTGATGCTCAATTCAGACTGGATAAGGTAGCAGCACTTTCCTATTTTGTTGGAGGTAATACTGATTTTTCAGAAGATGGAGGTTTTGCAATTAAAGGGTGGAACACTGTAAGATGGGAAAATGCAGGAATAAAAATTACCCAAGACTGTGCAATTTGCATGGGGAATTACTTTTTTGGTATGGAAAATGAACCTGATTTAAAAGTAGAATATTCCATAGTGTTAAAAAAAATTGATGGAAACTTAAAAATGATTTTACATGATTCACATCTTCCTTATCAAAAATAAATGAATGAAAAGGAAAGAATAGAATTCCTTAGGAAGGAGTTGGCTGATCACAATCATTCATATTATGTGTTGGACACTCCTTCAATTTCTGATTTTGAATTTGATAAATTATTGACTGAACTTCAAGGGTTAGAAAATAAAAATCCTGATTTGTTTGATGCAAATTCCCCAACACAAAGGGTAGGAGGTAATGTTTTGGAAGCATTTAAAACAGTTAAGCATAAATACAGAATGCTATCCTTAGGGAATACTTATTCAGCTGAGGATTTACATGATTTTGATACAAGATTAAGAAAGCTTACAGATGATGATTTTGACTATGTATGTGAGTTAAAATATGATGGTGTTTCTATTAGTTTGACTTATGAAAATGGAGAGTTAAAACAAGCATTAACAAGAGGTGATGGGACCCAGGGAGATGATGTTACTGAAAATGTAAAAACCATAAAAAGCATACCTCTCAAGTTAAAAGGAAATTATCCTGATAGATTTGAAATTAGAGGAGAGATTTTCTTGCCGATTGCTGGATTAGAAAATATGAATGAAGTAAGGATTGAACAAGGATTAGAACCTTACGCAAATCCTAGAAATACGGCTTCTGGAAGTTTGAAGTTGTTGGACACAAAGGAAGTTGCTAATCGTCCTTTAGATTGTTATTTGTATTATCTATTAGGTGATAATTTACCAAGCAATAATCATTATAATAACTTGCAAAAAGCAAAGGAGTGGGGTTTTAAGATTCCATCAGAAATAGAAAAATATAGTACTATTGATGATGTGTTGAGATTTATCAATAGTTGGGATGAAAAACGCCATGATTTACCCTATGAAATTGATGGAATTGTAATTAAAATAAATAATATTGACTTACAAGAGGAAATGGGTTTTACCGCAAAATCACCAAGGTGGGCAATTTCTTATAAATTTAAGGCTGAACAAGTTTCAACAACCCTAAATGAAATTACTTATCAAGTCGGCCGTACAGGAGCAATTACTCCTGTTGCTAACTTAGCGCCTGTACAATTGGCAGGTACAACTGTAAAACGGGCTTCCTTGCATAATGCCGATCAAATTGCAAAGCTAGATATTCGTGAAGGCGATAAAGTTTTTGTAGAAAAAGGAGGAGAGATAATCCCAAAAGTAGTTGGTGTGGAATTAAAGGATAGAGATTTGTTCTCTCAGCCAACTGCATATATTTCTAAATGCCCTTCTTGTACTACTGATTTGGTTCGCAAAGAAGGAGATGCAAAGCATTATTGCCCAAATAATGAAAGTTGCCCTCCACAGATAAAAGGTAAGTTTGAGCATTTTATTAGTCGTAAAGCTATGAATATTGATGGGCTTGGTGGGGAAACGATAGAGCTATTAATTCAAGAGGGGTTAATTTCAGAGATTTCTGATTTGTATCTTTTGAAAAAAGAAGATGTATTGCCTTTAGATAGAATTGCGGAAAAATCGGCAGATAATCTTTTGCTAGGAATAGAAGCTTCAAAAAAGATTCCTTTTGAAAGAGTATTGTTTGGGCTTGGAATAAGGTATGTTGGAGAAACTGTAGCTAAAATATTAGCAAAGCATTTTAAAACGATTGATACACTATTCACTGCAGATATAGAAACCTTAGTTGCAGTAGACGAAATAGGAGATAAGATTGCTGAAAGTGTCGTTTTATATTTTTCAAAACAAAAAAATATTGACCTAGTAGCTGCTCTTAAAAATTCAGAATTACAATTTGTATCTGCAATTGAAGACACCATAAAATCAGAACATTTAAAAGGAATGAAAATTGTTGTTTCAGGAGTGTTTGAAAAATATAGTAGGGCTGATCTTAAGAAAATGATAGAAGAACATGGCGGTAAAAATGTAGGTTCTATTTCAAAAAGCACTACTTTTGTTTTAGCTGGAGAAAATATGGGTCCTAGTAAAAAAGAGAAAGCAGAATCTCTAGGGATTCCCCTAGTAAATGAAAATAAATTTTTAGCAAAAATTAGTTAATGCAATTTATAGAAAATACAAAGCAAAAAATTGGGCAATGGGTTTTTCAGAGAGATTTGAAAACAAATAAACGCTTAAAAGAAGTTTGTAATTTGGAGGCTGCAAAGTCAGTAGGGATATTGTATGATGCTACTTCAGAAGCACAAATTAAGCAAGTGAAACCTTTTGTGGATTACTTTTTCAATTTGAAGAAGGATGTAAAGGCTTTAGGGTTTGTAAACTCAAAGCAATTATCATTTCATCATACACCAAAATTGCAGTATGATTTCTTTTGTCAAAAAGACCTTAACTGGTATTATAAGCCACAGAATTATATCATTGATAATTTTGTGAAAAAGGAGTATGATATTTTGATAAATTTATGTGATAGTAGTTGTATCCCTATCAAATATTTAGTAGCAAGTTCTATCGCACATTTTAAGATTGGGCAACATGAGGAAGGTTATGAAATTTATGATTTAATGATTGCCCTGAAAGAAGATAAAAGCATGGAAAAACTCATGCACGAAATAAAGCATTACATCAACTTAATAAATAAGTAATATGGATAAAATTAAAGGAACTGGAGTGGCACTTATTACACCATTCAATGAGGATTTTAGTGTTGATTATATTGGACTTGAAAAGTTAGTCAATCATCAGGTTGATGGAGGAATTGATTATTTAGTATTGATGGGAACCACTGGTGAAAGTGCAGTTTTGTCAAAAACTGAAAAGCAAGAAGTAATTGCGTTTTGCAAAAAAATAAATGCAGGAAGATTGCCTATAGTGTTAGGGATTGGAGGAAATAATACATTGGCTTTAGTTGAGGAAATGAAAAATACGGATTTTGCAGGTGTTGATGCTGTGCTTTCAGTTTCTCCAGCTTATAACAAACCTACACAGGAAGGTATTTACCAGCATTATAAAATGATAGCTGAAGCATGTCCTTTGCCAATTATCTTGTATAATGTTCCTGGGCGTACAGCTTCAAATATGGCTGCTGATACTACTATGCGTTTGGCAAATGATTTTGAAAATATAGTGGCGGTAAAAGAGGCTTCTGGTAATATGGATCAAATCATGAATATTATTAAAAATAAACCTTCTGATTTTGTGGTGCTTTCAGGTGATGATGGACTTACATTGCCTATGATTCACATGGGTGCAGAGGGAGTGATTTCAGTAATTGGTCAGTCGCACCCAAAACAATATTCCGATATGGTTTCTTTTGGAATGTCAGGGAATAAGAAAATTGCAAATCAATTGCATTATAGTCTTTATGATTATTATGGGCCACTTTATGCTGAGGGAAATCCTACTGGAGTAAAAGCGTGTTTGGAATTGTTGGGAATTTGTAAGTCGGTTGTTCGCCCTCCATTAGTTGGAGCAAGTGATGCAATAAAAAATAAACTCAAGAGTTTGATGAAGTAATGAAAAATATAATTCTAATAATTATGGCACTATTTACCTTTACTACTTGTAATGCTCAAGAATCAATTTATGATGTAGCTATTAATGACATTAGCGGTAATCCTATCGATTTAAGCGCCTTTAAAGGCAAGCATATCTTGTTTGTTAATGTGGCTTCAGAATGTGGTTTCACTCCACAATATGCTGGTTTAGAAGAGTTGCATCAGCAATTTAAAGAGGGTTTAGTTGTCATTGGTTTACCTTGTAATCAGTTTGGGGAACAAGAGAAAGGAACTGAAAAAGAGATTCAGCAGTTTTGCACTAATAACTTTGGTGTTAGTTTTTTACTAACCGAAAAAATTGAGGTGAAAGGAAAGAGGAAGCATCCACTTTATAGCTGGTTAACGGATAAGAAGATAAACGGAAAATCCAGTTCTTCAGTAAAGTGGAACTTCCAAAAATATGTAGTTGATGGTGAGGGAGAGTTTGTGAACTACTTTTACTCAACAACAAAACCAATGAGCCCAAAAATCACTTCAATATTAAAGCAATAAATTCAAATTATTGCAGTTTACTAGATATAAAAATAATTTAGGAATATCCAATTATACCATTTATCTTTGCACCATTAAAATTATGATGAGAAAAATAACAACTATACTATTACTTGCCTTAGTGCTTAATTCCTGTGGAGAATATCAGAAAGTACTAAAGAGTGATGATTATAACTATAAGTACACAAAAGCAGTTGCATATTATGAAGCAGAAGATTTTAATAGAGCAATGCCTTTGTTTAATGAATTATCTACAGTGCTTAGAGGTACTTCAAAAATGCAAGAGGTAAGTTATTATTTTGCATATTGTCATTATTCTGCTAGTGATAATTTAATGGCGGCTTATTTATTTAAGAATTATACTCAAAATTACCCAAACAGCAAGCACACTGAAGAATGTGCTTATATGGCTGCTTATTGTTATTATTTGGAAGCCCCTAATTTTTCGCTTGATGCAACTAATAATTATAAGGCAATAAAGGAATTGCAAGCTTTTGTCAATAAATATCCTGCTAGTAAAAGAGTAGAAGAGTGTAATACTTTATTAGATGAGTTGAGAGGGATTTTATCTAAAAAGGCATTTGAAAATGCAAAACAATATTTTACTACTGAAAATTACAAATCAGCAATTATTGCATTGGACAATGTATTGATTGATTTTCCATCTTATACAAATAGGGAAGAAGTACATTACTTAATTGTAAAATCTTCTTATTTATTAGCAATTAATAGTATCAGTACTATGGTTGAGGATAGGTTAAAATCAACTTTAGATGCTTACGAGCAATTTAAACACAACTACCCTGAAAGTAATTATATTAAGGGGTTAGAAAACACATACAATAAAACAAATCAAACTTTAACTGAATTAAAAGAAAACAAAGATGAAATTTAAGAACACAGGTGCACAGAAATCTACTATTACTAGGGATGTAAATGATTTTGTAGCAAAAACAGATAACATTTTTAAGGCTGTATCAGTAATGGCTAAAAGGTCAGCACAAGTAAATGAAAAGATGAAAGAAGAGTTAATGTCAAAATTAGAAGAGTTTGCATTAACACAAGAACAGTTAGATGAGGTTTTTGAAAATCAAGAGCAAATTGCTGTATCAAAATTTTATGAAAGCTTACCAAAACCTTGGGCAATAGCTATGAAGGAATTGTTGAATGATGAAATCTATATGCGTGATGCTGATACTGAGGTAGAAGAAGATGCAGAGGATTCAAATAAAGATGCTTAAAGGAAAAAAAGTATTATTGGGTATAACTGCTAGTATTGCTGCATACAAATCAGCTGAACTAGTACGCCTATTTAAAAAAGCAGGAGCTTCAGTTAGAGTAATTCAAACTGAGGCTTCTTTGGATTTTGTAGCTTCCTTAACTTTGGCTACTTTATCCGAAAACCCTGTATTGACCAAAATGGTTGATGCTGATAGTGGTGAATGGAGTAATCATGTTGAATTGGGTTTGTGGGCTGATATGATGGTAATAGCCCCATTAACGGCTAATACTATGGCAAAAATGAAATCAGGGGAATGTGATAACCTGCTTTTAGCAACTTATTTATCAGCCAAATGTCCTGTTTATTTTGCTCCTGCAATGGATTTGGATATGTACAAGCATCCCTCTACTAAAGCAAATATCACTACTTTGGAAGAATATGGAAACATTCTTATCCCTTCAGGATTTGGAGAATTAGCAAGTGGATTAGTAGGAGAGGGTAGAATGGCAGAGCCTGCCGAAATAATTGAATTAATTACTGCTGAACTAAATAAGGACTTGCCTTTAACTAATAAAAGAGTACTGATTACGGCTGGTCCAACACATGAGCCAATTGACCCTGTTCGTTTTATAGGAAACAGGTCGTCTGGTAAAATGGGGATTGCTCTTGCGCTTGAAGCTGCAAATCAAGGTGCAAAAGTGGATTTAGTTTTGGGCCCTACAAGTTTAGAATATAAACATGCTAATATCACTACCTATAAGATAGAAACTGCTGAGCAAATGTATAATCAGGTTGATGCTTTGTTTTCTGATTCAGATATTTCAATTTTTGCAGCTGCAGTAGCGGATTATTCTCCTGAGGTTGTAGCTGAAAATAAGATTAAAAAATCAGGTTTAGACTTAAGTATTTCTTTATCAAAAACCACTGATATTTTAGCAGAAATGGGAGTTAGGAAAAAGGATAAACAATTTGTTGTGGGTTTTGCTTTGGAAACTGAAAATGAACTTGAAAATGCAAAATCAAAACTTAGTCGTAAAAAATTAGATATGATAGTGTTAAATTCTTTGAATAATAAAGGAGCTGGTTTTCAGCATAACACTAATAAAATTACTATTATTGACAAAGCCAATAATATTACTGATTTTGAGTTAAAAGATAAGAATGAGGTGGCAAAAGATATTATTAATAAAATAATTAAATTAAGTTAATGAAAAAACTGCTTGTATGTTTATTGTTAGTTGCTTCTATAGTAGATGTAGGTGCCCAAGAATTACTCTGCAATGTTAGGGTAAATTCTAGTCAAGTTCAAACTAGTGATAGAAAGGTTTTTCAAACCATGCAAACTGCTATTTATGAATTTATAAATAATAAGAAATGGACATCAGCTAATATTCAAAATGAAGAAAGAATTGAATGTACAATCATGATTAATATTAGTAAAAAAATATCTAATGATGAGTTTGAAGGTTCTATTCAAATCCAAAGTACTCGTCCTATTTACGGAACTTCATATAAATCTACTTTATTTAATTATCTAGATAATAACTTCAGGTTTAAATATTTAGAGTATCAATCATTAGAGTTTTCAGAAGCAACACACATGTCTAATCTTACTTCAGTTTTAGCTTTTTATATAAACATTATTTTAGGATTAGATTTTGCAACTTTTTCTGAAGATGGAGCTTATGAATACTTTAATGTGGCTCAAAAAATTGTAAGTAATGCTCAAAATGCTAGAGAGACAGGTTGGAAGGCTTTTGAGAGTGATAAGAACAGATATTGGCTGGCGCATGATTTAATGGATCAAAGATATTCTGATTTTCATACTTGCATGTATCGTTACCATAGAATGGGAATGGATAAATTAGCAGAAGAGCCTGATGATGCTCGTTTTGAAATTACTGAAGCTTTAGAAAGTTTAAAAAGTATCTATCGTGAAAATACATCTGCATTTATTTTAAAGTTATTTTTTGATGCAAAATCAGATGAAATTATAAAAATTTACTCTGAAGCATTCCCAAATGAGAAAGCGAGAATTTCAAAAACATTAATGGAAATTGATCCTTCTCACTCTTCAAAATATCAAGCAATTACTACATCATCAGATTCAGGTAAATGATAAAGAGTTTACAAATTCAAAATTATGCTTTACTAAAAGATGTTTGCATTAATTTTATGGATGGATTTACAGTTGTTTCAGGAGAAACTGGAGCTGGTAAATCAATTATGCTAGATGCTTTATCTTTACTTTTAGGAAAAAGAGTAGAGCGTTTTTCTGAAGATAAAAATACTTCCAAAAGTATTATTGAAGGTGTATTTTTAATTGACTCATCTAGGTATCAATTTTTTAAAGATAATGATTTAGATTTTGATGAAGAAACTGTTGTAAGAAGAGAAATAAATCAAAATGGAAAAAGCAGGGCCTTTATAAATGATACTCCTGTGCTATTAAATACTTTAACTGCTTTTGGAAAACAGGTTGTTGAAATTCATGCTCAACATCAGTCGGTATTACTAAAAGATGAAGATGCTCAATTTAAGTTGATTGATCAGTTGGCAAAATCAGAAAAAGAATTAGCAAATTACCAGCATGAATTAAAGGGATATACTAGATTAAAATCAGAGTTGATTACAATAAAAAAATCCGGAAGTTTATCTGCAGCTGAATTAGAGTTCTTGCAATATCAGTTTGATGAATTAAATACTGCAAATTTATTAGTAAATGAAAAGGAGGAATTAGAACAACAGATTTCATTATTAGAGAATGTAGATGGTATTGCTAAAGCAATCTCAGAGAGTGAGTTTTTACTGAATAATGAACAAGGTATTCTAACTTCTATTTCAACTATAAAAAGGCAGTTATTGGAATTTGATTCTTTTAATGAAATATCAGAAAGGGTGGAGAGTTTGTTGATTGAACTAAATGATATCAATGTTGAATTATCAGATGTAAATAATAAATTAGAAGCTGATCCAGAAGAGTTGTTAAGGCTAAATAATCGTTTAGATATTTTAAATAATCTCTTACAAAAACATAGAAAACAGTTTGTTGAAGAATTGATTGACTTTAAAGATGAAGTAGAACAAAAGATTCAAATTTCATCTTCATTTGATTTACAATTAAAAGCAAAGCAAAGTGAGATTACTAAGCAGTTATCAGTATTAAAAATTTCATCAGAAATATTGACAAAAAAAAGAATTAAAGTTTTAGAAAAACTGAAGAAAGAAATTGAGACTCATTTGCAGAATTTAGGGATGCCTTATGCTCAGTTTCAAGTTAATTTAAAAACTATTGATACTTTTCATCAAAATGGAAATACAGATATTACTTTTCTGTTTTCTGCTAATAAAGGAAGCGCTTTGCAGGAGGTTTCAAAAGTTGCTTCAGGTGGAGAGCTTTCCAGATTAATGCTGTCAATAAAGTATATTACTGCACAATCCTCAAAAGTAAATACATTAGTTTTTGATGAAATAGACACAGGAGTAAGTGGTGAAATCGCAAGTTTGATGGGGGATATGATGCTTGAAATTAGCAAAACTAATCAGCTTGTAGCAATATCACATTTACCTCAAATTGCATCTAAAGCAAATACGCACTTAAAGGTAGTGAAAACAGTAAATAGAAAGGGTACAATTTCTGATGTAATTGTGCTAAATAAAGAACAAAGAATAGAAGAAATTGCAAAACTTCTTAGTGGTAAAAAATTAACTAAGGCAGCAATTGATAATGCTGTAGAGTTATTAAATCAATAAGTTTATATTTGCAAAATAAATTATACAAAATGGCAAACAATATTTTAAAAGGAAAAAGAGGAATTATTTTTGGAGCATTAGATAGTAAGTCTATCGCTTGGAAAGTTGCAGAACATGCACATGCAGAGGGTGCAAAATTTGTGTTGACAAACGCACCAATTGCTTTGCGTATGGGAACAATTAATGAATTAGCAGAACAAACTGGTTCAAAAGTTATTCCAGCTGATGCAACTTCAATGGAAGATTTAAAAGCATTATATGAAGGTGCTATGGAAGAGTTGGGAGGAAAAATTGACTTTGTGTTGCATTCTATAGGAATGTCAGTAAATGTGCGTAAAGGTAGGGCGTATTACGAGCAAAATTATGATTGGAATATGAAAGGTTATGATGTTTCAGCTTTATCTTTTCATAAGACTATGCAGGCAGCATGGGAGCTAGATGCACTAAATGAGTGGGGATCAGTTGTTGGTTTATCTTATATTGCTGCTCAAAGGGTTTTCCATACTTATAATGATATGGCTGATAATAAAGCTATGCTAGAATCAATTGCCAGAAGTTTTGGGTATCACTATGGATTAAGAAGAAAAGTAAGAGTTAATACTATATCTCAATCACCCACTGATACTACAGCAGGAAGTGGTGTTGCAGGTTTTGATGGTTTTTATAGGTTTGCTAATGATTTATCTCCTTTAGGAAATGCTTCTTCTGATGAATGTGCTGAATACTGTATTTCAATGTTCTCTGATTATACAAAGAAAGTGACTATGCAGAATCTGTTTCATGATGGAGGGTTCTCTTTTACTGGAATGAGCGAAACGGCAATGGATACCTATCTAAAAGTGATGGAGGAAGAAAAAGAATCTTCTAATAAAAAATAATCTAAAAATATTATATAAATAAAAAGTCCACTGCAAAGTGGACTTTTTTTTATTGTTCTTTCTTGGTAGACTTTTTTACTTTTGTTTTAGGCTTAGTTATTTTCATTTCTAAAGCAGACTTATCTTTATTCAGACTTACTTTAATAGTATCTCCTTCTTTTACCTGGGCATTTATTATTTCTTCTGATAATGGATCTTCAAAGTATTTTTGAATAGCACGTTTTAAAGGTCTTGCACCAAATTTAGCGTCAAACCCTTTATCAGCAATAAAATCTTTTGCTTCCTCCGATATTTTAACACTGTATCCTAAAGTGTCAATGCGCTTAAGTAAGCTATTCATTTCAATATCAATAATTTTATTGATATCTTTTTTCTCTAAACTATTGAATACAATAATATCATCAATCCTATTTAAGAATTCAGGAGAAAAAGCTCTTTTTAAAGCTTTTTCAATTACACCTTTAGAGTGCGAATCCATATTATCTTTTTTAGCAGATGTGTTAAATCCAATACCTTGTCCAAAATCTTTTAATTGTCTTGCTCCTATATTAGAAGTCATGATTATAATAGTATTTTTAAAGCTAATCTTTCTCCCTAAACTGTCAGTCATTTGCCCAACA
>JABJNS010000187.1 GCA_018664745.1 Flavobacteriales bacterium
ATAAAGGACTATGGGATTTTTTGACTTTATGCAAGAAGCAATTGCTATTGATTTAGGAACTGCAAATACACTAATAATTCATAACGACAAAGTTGTTGTGGACGAACCCTCAATTGTTGCTAAAAACATTAGAACAGGAGATATAGTGGCTATCGGTAAAAGAGCGCAGCAAATGCACTGAAAAACACACAAAGAGATAGAAACCTTGCGTCCATTAAAAGATGGTGTAATTGCTGACTTCCAATCCTCAGAGCAAATGATAAGAGGGTTTATTGATATGATTCAGAAAAAAAGATCCATCTTTTCACCGTCTCTAAAAATGGTAATTTGTATTCCTTCAGGAGTAACTGAAGTGGAGAAAAGAGCCGTAATTGATTCTGCCGAGCATGCAGGAGCAAAAGATGTTTGGCTAATACACGAACCTATGGCAGCTGCTATTGGTATAGGTATTGATGTATTAGAACCAAAAGGAAATATGGTTATTGATATAGGTGGTGGTACAACTGAAATTGCAGTAATTTCTTTAGGAGGGATTGTTTGTGACAAATCCATAAGAGTTGCAGGAGATGAATTTACTGACAACATAAAAAACTACATGAAAACTAGGCACAATATTGCTGTAGGCGATATTATGGCCGAGCAAATAAAAATAAATGTAGGATCAGCATTAACTGAATTAGAGGAACCTCCTGCTAACTACCCTGTACATGGTAGAGATTTAATGAGTGGGATTCCTAAAGAAGTAATTGTAACTTACAAGGAAATTGCAGGAGCCCTTAACAATTCAATTGAGCAAATTGAAGAAGCAGTAATGAGCGCTTTATTTAACACTCCACCAGCACTTTCTGCTGATATTTATAGTGAAGGATTATATTTAACAGGAGGAGGTTCAATGCTAAGAGGTTTGGACAAAAGGATTTCAAGAAAAACAAAACTGCCTGTATATATTGCTGAAGACCCTTTAAGAGCAGTAGCAAGAGGAACAGGAATTGCACTTAAAAATACTGAAAGCTATACTTTCTTAATTCAATAGCCAATAAGAGAAAATGTATAACCTATTACGGTTTATTAAACTCAATCATTTTCTATTATTATTCCTTTTAATAGAAGGGTTTTCTGTCTTTTTATTATTACAAAATAATAGCTACCAAGCAAATAGAGCTATAAAGTACAGCACCCAATACACTAGTTTTTTTCATAATTATACGGCTTCTTTTTCGGAATATGTAGCCCTAAAAGAAACTAACAATTATTTAATTGAGGAGAATGCAAAACTTCTTTCCTTACTAAAAAATGAAACTTCATTTGTTGATTCTACACTCATAAGAAATAAAAAATACCACTACTACCCTGCCAAGATAATTAACAGTTCAGTAAGCAAACGAAATAACTTTATAACCCTAAACAAAGGTAGTAAACACGGAATAAAAGAAGGAATGGGGGTAGTTACAAAGCAAGGAGTAATTGGAGTAGTACATTCTGTGAGTTCGCATTATGCAATTGCTATTTCTTTACTCCACCGAAAATCAGCTATTGGAATACAGTTAAAAAAGAATAACCACAATGGAATTTTAAAATGGAAAGGGTTTGATTATAAATCAGCTACAATTTCTGATTTTCCTAATCATATTCCTATCAATATTGGAGATACAATTACTACCAATAGTCATAGTGTTATTTTTCCTGAAGGAATACACATTGGTACCGTTCAGAATATTAAACAAAATAATAGTAACGGATTCTTTGATGTTAGTGTAAAACTCTTTGAGGACTTCAATAAAATCAATTATGTTTATATTATTCACTCTGATGAATCAGCTGAACAACTGAACATAGAACAAAAAATAAAAGAAGATGAGTAGTCATTTTATAAAATATTTAGGACTTCTACCTATTTATGTGCTTCTACAAGTATTAGTACTAAATGAAGTGCTTTTTTCAGCTTACATAAATCCATTTTTATATGTGCTACTAATAATCAGTTTACCACTAAAAACGCCAAAATGGTTTTTATTAATCTATGCGTTTTTGTTAGGATTTGCAATTGACCTTTTTTCAGGAAGTTTAGGGTTTCACTCTACTGCTACTGTACTTATTGCTTTTGTAAAACCCTTATTCAGTAAAATAACTATACCGCACAATATACTAGGGGATTCAGATGAAATTACATTAAAAAAAGTAGGAACAAAATCATACATAACCTTCTCTATATTATTAATTATTATTCATCATAGTTGTTTGTTTATCACAGAGCACCTTAGTATTAATTTTTCACTTTTCGGAAAGGTTTTAGCTAGTTCAATTGTTACACTTATTATTGTACTTATCACTCAATTATTTCAGCAAGATAAATAATGAAACAACATAAAAACAGATATAAAATTGTTGTTGCTATATTTCTGTTAGTTGCTTTTATATTTATTACAAAGCTTTTTTACATTCAAGTAATTAATGATAATTATAAATTTTCTGCAAATAATAATGTCTTGCGCTATGATGTACAACAAGCAGTTAGAGGGCTTATTTACGACAGAGACAGCAACCTTATTGTATCCAATGTTCCTGCTTATGATCTTATGATTATCCCTAGAGAATTAAAAGGAAAAACAATTGACACCTTAGCTTTTTGCAACCTTACAGCTATTAGCAAAGAAGATTTTATCACTAAGTATAAAAAAGCTGCTGAATACTCAGGGTATAAGGAAAGTGTATTTATAAAACATATTAGCTTAAAAAGTTCAAGCACATTATCCGAAAAGCTATTCCAATTTCCAGGATTTTACTTGCGTAAACTTACCATGAGGAATTACCCTTCCAATGTAGCTACTCATCTGGTAGGATATCTTGGTGAAGTAAATTTACGAAAAACTAAAGAAGATCCATATTACACTAAAGGAGATTTAACAGGAGTTAGTGGAGTGGAAGCAGCTTATGAAAAACAACTAAGAGGCACAAAAGGAATGGCTATAAAATTGGTTGATGTGCATAATCGTGACCAAGGAAATTTCCAAGAAGGGAGATTTGATACTTTACCAATTTCAGGGAGCACTTTAACCTCAACCATTGATATTGAACTGCAAGAATATGGCGAACAGCTTATGGAAAATAAGATTGGTGCTATTGTGGCTATTGAACCTTCATCAGGAGAAATTCTATCCTTAGTTTCAGCCCCAACTTATAATCCTAATTTATTGATTGGCCGGAAGCGATCAGAGAACTATAGCATTCTTTCTCAAGATGAAAACAAACCTCTTTTCAACCGAGCTTTACAAGGAACCTACCCTCCCGGATCTACCTTCAAATTAATAAACGGACTTATTGCTTTGCAAGAAGGAGCAATAAGAAAAAGTACTTCTTTTACCTGCAATGGAGATGATGGATATTATTTTGGGAAGGATAAGCATGTTGGCTGCCATCCTCACCAAAATCCACTTGACTTATTAAAAGGAATTGAAATTTCATGTAATGCCTATTTTTGCAATACTTATGAAAAATATTTTTCCCGATTTAACTCTACAATTGAAGCTTATAACAATTGGTACAGTCATGTTTCTAGCTTTGGAATTGGTAATTTCATGAATAATGATTTTATTACTGGAAGTCCAGGAAAGTTACCAAAATCAACTTATTTTAATACGCTTTATAAAGGAAGTTGGAATGCTAATACTATCATTTCTATGTCAATTGGGCAAGGAGAATTATTGCTCACCCCAATACAAATGGCAAACATGACTGCTATTCTTGCTAATAGAGGTTTTTATTACACACCACATATCATTAAAAATATTTCAGGAGAAAATGCAATAGATAGTAATTTTACTATTAAAAAATATTGTAGCATTGATGAAAAATATTTCACTCCTATAATTGATGGTATGCATAATGTAGTTGAAGGTAAAAAAGGAACAGCACAAAACTGCAAAATTCCTAATTATGAAATTTGTGGAAAAACAGGAACTGCACAAAATCCACATGGAGAAGATCATTCAATTTTTATCGCCTTTGCACCCAAAGAAAATCCTAAAATTGCAATAGCTGTATATGTTGAAAATGGAGGATGGGGTTCAACTTGGGCTGCTCCGATTGCATCATTAATGATAGAAAAATATTTAAAAAGATCCATCACAAATAAAGCACAAGAAGCCTTTATCCTTAATGGAAACTTAATAAACAAAGAATGAGAGCTGCAAAAAATATTTTTGCCAATATTGACAAAGTAAGTATCTTACTTTACGGATTACTTATGCTTTTTGGTTGGATAAATATTTATGCTTCACAGTACAATGAGGATACGGCAATGGCTCTTGATTTTAGCACAAGGTACGGTAAGCAACTCCTTTTCATTTGTATTGCTTCCTTTGTTGCTTTTTTAACTCTAATCATTGATTGGAAGTTTTACTTTTCACTCTCTTACATTTTCTACATTTCAATTATACTACTTCTAATTGGAGTACTCTTTAAGGGAGGAATTACAGGTGGAGCTACTTCTTGGTACGAGTTTGGAAATTTTAAATTCCAACCATCAGAGTTTGCTAAATTTGCAACTGCACTTGCCCTTGCTAAATATTATAATAGCTTACATATTAAGCGCATTTCCTTAAAGGACAAACTCAAAACCTATGCTATTATTATTCTTCCTTTTCTGCTTATTATTTTACAAAATGATTTAGGAACAGCCTTAGTTTATGCTGCCTTTATATTGGTATTATATCGTGAAGGATTATCAGGGAATATCTTAATATTTGGACTTATCATAGCTATTCTATTTGTGCTTACCTTAGTGGTTGAAAGAACTATACTCATTAGTATTCTTTCTGCTATAGCAATATTTATTTATTTATTTTCTAGAAGAAAAAAGAAAGAACTCTTACTAATTTTAGGAGTACTCATCACTTGTACTTCATTTATTTTTAGTGTTGATTACATCTTTAATGATGTATTATCCCATCACCATAGGAAAAGAATAAATATATTATTAGGAAAAGATTTTGACCCCCATGGGGCTGGCTATAATTTAATCCAATCAAAAATTGCGATTGGTAGTGGTGGTTTTAGCGGAAAAGGTTTTTTAAACGGAACGCAAACCCGATTTGATTTTGTACCTGAACAAAGTACAGATTTTATTTTCTGTACCATTGGAGAGGAATGGGGTTTCCTTGGTAGTCTTTTCTTTATGTCTTTATTTGTTGGTTTACTATTGAGAGTTCTCTTTTTAGCAGAGCGCCAAAGATCAAACTTTAGCCGAATATATGGCTATAGTGTAGCCACAATCCTTTTTATGCACCTAGTCATCAATATTGGTATGACGATTGGACTATTGCCTGTAATTGGCATTCCTTTACCTTTTATTAGTTATGGAGGGTCTTCCCTAATTGGGTTTACTATCCTACTCTTTATTTTCCTAAATCTAGATTCTTACCGCTTACAAATTTTGAGATAAAAAATGCCCAACCTTTCGGCTGAGCATTTCATTTTTACTTTAAAATAGCTGACTAATAGAAATCAGAACGATTATCTTTTACATCAGCTTCAGTATTTAACACTTTATAAGCTGCTCCATTTGCATAAGCAGAAGCTCCTTTTTGTACTTCTTGTTTTTGTTGTGTAAAGTCCCCAGCAGTTTTAGCATCATCCTTAGCAGTAACCTCAATAACATAAACAGCATTATTACCAGCAATAGGGCTAGAAACAGAACCTACAGCTGTTCCAAAAATAGAACCAACTAATTCAGGGTCATAACCAATACCCTGTAAGCTTAAGTTTGCTAAGTTAGCTCTCTGTGCGTTTACAACAGCTTGTCCATTGTTAGCAGCAATTGTTGCCAAATCATTTCCAGTTATAGCTCCACTAATATGCGCCCCTTTTTTCTCTTTCAATACTAAAGCAGAAATTTGTTCTTCAATATCTTCCAAAGCAGTAGTTCCTTCAATATAGCTCTTTTTTAAATAAGCCACTACATAAGAATTTTCAAATTGGAAAACTTCAGAAACAGTTCCTACATCAGCATTAGTCATCCATCTTACCATCTCTCTTGAATTTGGCAACCCAACAATACTTTGCTTATCAGCAGTAACTTTACTATCGCTTCTTTTTACTAAGTTTTGCTCAGCAACTAAAGAATCAAAAGTAATTCCTTCATTTAATATTTTACCAGCAAACTGTGCAGCTTGAGAATAGTAAGTATTAAAAGTTTCAGAACTTGGCTCAACATTCCTATCAATAAAAGCAACTTTTACTTTACGCACAGCTTTACTTGTTTTTGTTACCTCAATAAGATGAACTCCAAACTGGGAAGTTACAATACTTAAATCACCTCTCTTAGAAGTAAAACAAGCTTCATTGAACTCTTCAACCATAGTTCCTTCAGCAAACCAACCTAAATCACCACCCTTAATAGCAGAACCTTTATCTTCAGAATTCTTTTGCGCTAAAACACCAAAGTCAGCACCTGCTTCAACCTGTGATTTTATAGCATCAATCCTTACATTTACTGAATCCAAACTCATAGTTTGAGTAGGTGCAATCAATATATGACGAGCCTCAACTGAATCAGGACGATTTTGTGCTGATGCTAATTTAGCAATACGATACACACCTTGACTTGCTTGATAAGGCCCGATAACCGTACCCTCTTCAGCAGTAAATAATTCAGCCCAATTAGGGTCTTGCAATTCTTCCTTAGTTGCAAAAGTAAAACGAGCAGTAGTATTATCAGAATTTCTTCTAGCCATTAAACCATAGTCCTCATAAATAGTAAAATCAGCTTTTAAATCTTCAATTGAAGCTTTAGTTTCAACATCATCTTCAGCAGAAGGTGTTACAGAAAACACCACAAAATCAACATCCTTTGAAGCATCTTGTTCATAGTTTGCTTTATGATTTGTGTAATATGTCTTTATTTCACTTTCAGTAGGAGTAACAACACTATCAGCAACTGTTGAAAAAGGAATTGCTATATAGTTAAAAGTAACATTCTGTGAGTTTTCATTAAAGTTTACTTTAGCCTCCTCACCCGTTACATACATTGCCTTTGCAACCAATGCATTGTATTTTGAAGTCTTGATTAATCCAATTAAATATTTTTGAAAACCTACCCATCTTGTACGGGCTTCTCCTGTTGGATCTTGGTCAATTTGCTTTAAGTAACCTAATACTTTTGTTCTATCAAATTGCCCTGTATTTGCATCTTGAAAAGAAGGAACTTTGGAGATTTCAGGATGTACATTTACTCCTTGCAATAATTCAAAAAATTCATCATCAGAAACATCAATTCCTAATTTTGAATATTCATTGTTCATCACTAACTCCCTCACATACTGATCCCAAATTTGAGATCTAATCTGAGCAGTAGTAGTTTGATTAAGTACGCTTTGTGGGTTTTGTTGTTTCCAATTATTAATTCCTTCTTCAACCTTTACCTCATAAGCTTGACGCATTACATCTTCACCCAATACTTCTCCAACATAAATACTACCTCCTCCACCTGATCTTTTTGACTGCATAAAATCGCCAAGAATAAAAGCTAACATTGCTATACCTATTACTGCTAATAATAATCCTGATCTATTTCTAATTTTTGCTAGTGTTGCCATTCGTTTTTGTTTTATTAAAGTTGGCGAATATACAATTGTTATTTAATAAATGAAAATAGAAAAGACCCCTATTTCTTATCTAGTAACTACCTCCAACTGCACTTCTTGTATTGCTGTATCGTTTACTTTTATGACAGTAAATCGAAATTCCTCAAGTGATATTACATCATCTTTTTTTGGAATTTCTTCCAAGTGATGTAGAATTAAACCCGCTATTGTCTCATATTCATCTGATTCAGGAAGATCTAAATCATACTTTTTATTTACTAGCTCAATATCTAACCGAGCAAAAAGCTGATATTGATTTTTTTCCAATTGCTTATCTGTAATTTCTTCCACATCATGTTCATCTACAATTTCACCAACAATTTCTTCAGTAACATCCTCAATAGTAAGCATACCAGAAGTTCCACCAAACTCATCAACTACTAAAGCTATACCTTTATTACTTTCTATAAACTGATTCAACAACTGCATAGCTGACATACTCTCAGGAACAAAAGGAATAGGCAATAAAATAGACCTAACATTTTTAGGATTTCTAAACAAATCAGAAGAATGAATATATCCAATCACCTTATCAATATTGCCTTTAAAAATTAATATCTTAGATAATTTAGTAGCTATGAATTTATCTTTAATTTCCTGAATAGATGATAAAATATCCATAGCCACAATTTCAGTTCTTGGAATCATACATTCCCTCAACTTCTTATCTGTTAAATCCAATACATTCTGTAACATTTCCACCTCAACCCTACTATCCTCTACTCCTTCAGCTGATTTTACGTTACTTAAATACTCATCTAAATCTGTTTTTCCAAAGACCTGCTTTCCCTCCTCTATATTTTGCCCTAATAGATATTTTAATACTACTTTAGATAAATAAAGCATTAGTAAAGCAACAGGACGAAAAAAAACAAAAAACAACCAGATAGGAATAGAAAAAAAACTTAAAATTTGATTAGGATAAATTCTAAAAATTGCCTTTGGCAAAAACTCTGCAGTTACCAAAACAATTAAAGTAGTGATGATGGTTTGTGCTAACAACAAAGCTGCATCCGAATGTAAATATTCTGCAATTGGTGGCGTAAGAATTTGTGTCATTACAATTCCATAAACTACTAAAGCAATATTATTCCCTACCAACATAGTAGTAATAAAATCTGATTCGTTTTTGGAAAAATAGGCAATAATATTAGAGGGAAATTTACCTGAGTTTTTATCCAATTCTAACTTTAATTTATTAGCTGAAATAAAAGCAATTTCTACTCCAGAAAAAAAAGCAGAAAACAAAAGAGTTATAACAGCAATAGATATTAGCATATGTGTAAAAATACTAAAACTTAATTTGTTTCAGCTTTAAAATCAAAAGATCCATGAATCTTAGCAATTTTATATTCTGTAAAATCAGGATTAGAGCTAAACCCTTCACCATAAACAATTTCTTTGCCAGTTGTTATTTTCACTTTCTTATCTGTAAAAATTTTATCTTGTTGTTCATCCCAAACTAACTCTTCTGTTTCTAGTTTTTTATCATCACTACTAATAAGCTCTACATTATTTTGGGCTAACATAATTTTAGTTTCCTCATCAATTGATGCATCATCTGCCTTAAGGGTAGATTGCATCTGAGAGGAGTCATTATAAAAATACACCTCTATTTTTTCAGAAAAAACAAGGTGTGGCTGCTTATTTTGAAATCGTTCAATTTTACCAGCAACTATCTTTACTTTTATATTTCCATTTTCGGTATGTAGTAATTCTGCCCCTTTTATTTGCTCAATCGCTTGCTCTTTATCGCTTACAAACTCTTGCACTAACTTAGTGTTGTTAGTACATGAAATCAATAGAACCGAGAAATAAAAAAATAAACGCATGGCTTTCATTTAGTCACTCGTACGAGCAGTAGTCGCTTTGTTAATCCAACAACCAACAGTATGTGATTTTCCGGCTTCAACACCATTAAAAAAACAGGTTTCTTTAGTAGGGAAATACTTGGAATAAGTATTAATACTTTTACTTGCTCTTTCTTTAGTATCCTCATCAGCACGAGCTTTACTGAATGCATCAACCGCTATCCAATATACTGTAGATTTTTCAAAATCACTACCACAGTTTTTAGCTCCAGCAATATAGATATTTCCTAAATTCATGTAAGCTTCTCCCCAACCACTCCTAAGTTCCAAAGCACTATATACTGCATTTCTTGCTGAAGCATAAGAACCTCCATTTCGGTACGCATCTGCCAATCCTAAGTAGTAAATTGCTTTTTGATTCCCATTTTCTTCCATCTCAATTGCTTTTTTAGCAAACTCAATAGCATCAGATGACTTCCCTTTTGCAATACTCATCTTTGCCATTTTATCAGCTGAAGATGCTGTTGGCTCTAACTCATATAATCTGCTAGAAGCGTCAAAAAACAATTGATGAGAACTACATTTCTTTTCTTCTAGTACCTTTGTTACTCTATTTAAAAAAGAAATATCCTCAGTTGCTGGGTCAAACTTAGATGAGAAAAGCGAAACTAAATCATCACAATTAGCATAAGGAGTAAATAAATTCTCTACTTTTTCAGAATACTTAATAAAGTTTTTAGCTGACTTAGATTCACTTACTATATTAAAATCAATAATCTCAGAAACTAGAGCATAAGCACCAATAACATCCGCTTTAGTTTTTGCACCCAATTTTTCAAGATTTACCATTGCTTTCATATATCCATAAACCGCTTGAACTGATGACTCATTCCCGTCTAATTCTAAAGACTTAACTAAATATCCTAAACCCTCTTCACTTCTTTTTTTATCTACACCTATTAACTCATAACCCTTAAGCCCTAACACATAACCCTCTTTTCCAAAGTATTTAATTCTTTGATCAAAAACCATCATTAATGTATCAATATAAGCTGCTTTATTTTCCTTATCAGCCTTCATTCTTTCTTTAATAATTTTTGGTCCATTTTTATAAATATTACCACTTGCTGCTGGGCAATTAACAAAAGTCCATCTCCATGGTTTTAAAGCATCAGCATAATTCTTTTGTTTATAATACTCACGAAACATAGATAAGTTTTCCTTACATTTTTGCTCATCTTCCCCAAACTTACCTTGTGCATTTACACTAACAACTGTTACTATTGCTACTATTAAAACTAATATTTTTTTCGTCATTTTATTAATCATATTTTCTTTTTACAAACCAGATTCCGTCATAAGAAACACTTAAACCAAATCTTAAAAACTGTTCTTTTATTAAATTATTATCAGTTGTACCTCTTTGTCCTAAAGTAACTGAAACATCATATTTTGTTCTTGATTTCCTAACAGGAATACCAAAACCTAAGCTCACACTCATTTCTTTTAATTGCGTACCTCTAAGTTGCAAAGGCGTATTACTATAAGCCGCACCTAAACGGTACTGCATTCTTTTATAATACTTTGTTACAGAATTAAACTCTGGAGTATATTGCAAACCACCTGAAAGACGAGTGCTATTCTCTAAATCATCACTCTCCCCTAGCAAACTATAATCAGCCCAATTTTGCATACTATAATCTGCAACTAAAAGCCATTTTTTACCATCACGATAACTTAACCCTGCACTTATATATTGTGGTAAATTAATATCTCCCCACTCAACTGAACTAAGTGCAGTATCCTTTACAATTTCATTAGCTCCAGAAATAGTTTCAACAATATTTGTTCGTTTTGCTCGGATGCTTGAATTATTATTAGCCGTTAAACCAAATGTAACTTCCTTTTCATCAGATAATTGCTTTTTATACATCAACCCCAATTCATAATAATATCCTTTAAGGTTTATTCTAGAATTAGAACGAGAATCCAAAGAAGATTCATCATCAACATCTAGCATCTTTCTTCTATTTAATCCTCCAAATAAATAAGAAGCATTCATACCCACAGAAAACCCTTTTAAAGGCTCATAAGCTCCTCCAAAATACACTTTACTTATTCCTCCATCTCCTGAATAATAAGCTATTCCCGTATAGTCTGGATCGTTTTCAGCAACTATAGTAGAATTTAACACATACCCTATATTGCTATACGGCAACATCCCAATACTTGCTCCTAATTTCCTGCTAATAGGGAAGGCAACTGTCAAATGACTAAATGCCGAATTATTTGCAACTTGCTTATCAGTAGAATTCTGGATTTTAGTTGTTTTATGCAAACCTCCAGTTGAGAACAAAAAAGAATTTGCTCTAAAAGAAGTATAACTTGCAGGATTTGATGGATTGACACTATTTGAATTCCCTAATGCAGTAACTCCTCCACCTAAAGCATTGTATTCTGGAAATACATTTCCTTGTAAATCTCCCAACCCAAAACGAGAATAAGGTGAACTTGTTCCTAACTGTGCAGAAGCAGTAATTGAAAATACAATACAGAAAACTGATACTAAACTTTTTAATTTATTCATTATAATCTAAAATTTCATTTAATCCTTCCATTACTAAAAATGGATTTGCAAATATGCTATTTTTTAATTCCTTTTCAAAGAAAAAACAATCCCCACCTGTAACGGCAATTATAGTCTGTTTATTTTCCTTTTTATAAACATTAATTATTTCACTTACTTCTGCTAATATTCCTTGCTGAACACCACTTATAATTGAGGAATTAGTATCCTTACCCATAATCATACTTTTTTCTGAAAATTCACATAAAGGCAATTTTCCCGTAAACTTATGAAGTGATTTGTATCGCATTGCTATCCCTGGAGAAATTCTTCCTCCTTTATATACTTTCTCCTTACTGATAAAATCAATTGTTAAACAAGTTCCAGCATCAAGCACCAACACATCTTGCTTTGGAAATAATTTTGAAGCTCCCGCAACAGCCGCAATTCTATCTTTCCCCAAAGTATTTGGCGTTTTATAATCAATAGTTATTGGTAAAGGCGTTTTTTCGTCTAAAAAAAGAGCATTAAAATGTTTAATGGTTTTTTCAACCTCCTCATTTAATGATTTAACTGATGAAATTATAGTACTTGTAATAGTATACTTAGCCACAAAATCTATCACATTTAATAGAGTGCACTTATCAAAAGAAGCTGAGCTAATTAGCTGTTTCCCTTCAAACAAAGCAGTTTTTACTGCAGTATTTCCTATATCAATTATTAGTTTCACCGAATGTAAAGTTTTGCCAAAAATATAAAATTACAATCCCTTATGATGATTTGTCCAAATTATTTCTCTAACTAAAAAAAACAATTAAATTTGCAGCCCTAAATAGTTGGTGCTATAGCTCAGTTGGTAGAGCAATGGACTGAAAATCCATGTGTCCCCAGTTCGAATCTGGGTAGCACCACTTAAATAAAAATCCCACTCAATTGAGTGGGATTTTTATTTAATATGTTTTCAATTTTACAATAAATTGAACAATCTCCTTTCTTTTCTGAAAAATATCAACATAAATCTATTTTCAAAAGGAGTATATACAATATCAAACAAAAATACATGTTTTAAAAAGAAAGTAATAATCAATTAACCACTTTTCAATGCAAGAGAAAGCCTACTCAATTGAGCAGGATTTTTTGTTTACTATACAATAAATTAGAAAATTATTTCAAAAATGAATACATAAGAGTCTAAAATACTTCTCAAGCAATAAATCTTTATCTTGAAAAAAAAAGTATTATATTTGCGCAAATTAATTAAAATAAATAATCATGAAAAAACATCTACTTTTAAGTCTTCTAGTTATTGTATTTACAAGCAGTTCATTTGCTCAAAACATAATAGAGACAAACCAACAACATGACAGAAAAGTCATTGAAAACTATAATCCTAATAACAATAATAGTAAAGCTGGAGGAGGCTGGTTTAATTACGGAAGGGAATTACAAGATGGAGCATCACTTGATGCAACTGGATACATAGGAATTCTACATACTGATTCCTCAATGGTTGACGGGTATATAGATAGTAATGGGGACACAATCCATTATGATGTTTACCAGCACTCAAGAGGGCAAATTCTTGCTCCAACATCTTTTAATTTTATTAATACTGGAGAAGCTGATTTTTTCAATACAGGGGAGGGCTTTATTCTAGATACTATTCAGTTCCCATACCAGTATATTAGAACACAAGACCAAAATCCTGATAAATTAATTGTTCAAATTTATTCATCTAACTCTGGAATTAAACAAGGATCATTTGTTGGAGGTACTAATTTTTTCCATACTGAATATGACTACATGAATAATAAAGGTTTAAATGCTTACCAAACTATTGAATATGATTTAACTGTTAGCGATTCTACTGGCCCTGGAAATACAAAATACCAAACATTTACTATAAACCCTCCTTTAGCAATGCCAAATGGTGGATTAGTTGCTGCAACTTATACTTTTGTTCCTGGAAATACCTTTAACCCTGGAGATACTTTAGCAAGTCATGAAGCGACCTGGGTAGCAAACCCAAGGAATTCTTTTATAGGATATTATGTTAGTGATGCTGCTGCTACACAAGACCCTGATCATAGTAATTACGCATTACATGTCTCTTCTGAAACTCAGTACAATGTAACTGGAAACAGCTGGAATGGATCATACATCCCTGGAATGGCTTACACAGCAACACAGCACCAAAATATTTGGTTTCATTTGACTTCTACAGGAAGTGTTAATAATACAAGTAATATCAGCTCTACTAACTTCAAACTATACCCTAACCCAGTCAACAATAATGTAAATATTGAATTTAATAACACTAATGTACAAGGCATTACAATTACAGATGTAACAGGAAGAACTATTTACACTGAAAAAGTAGCTTCCAACACAAATGCTACTACAGTAAATACAAGTAATTACCCTTCAGGAATTTACTTCTGTGAAATTAAAGGAGCAACAACTGTTGAAACGATTAAGTTTACAAAAACTAAGTAGTATCTAGTTTTCTAAATATCAAAATAAAAAAGAGGCGGTAGTTACCGCCTCTTTTTTTATTTACACTTATTTCAATACAAAAAAATAGCTAAAGAATCTCTCTAGCTATTTTTTTAATTATTTTACACTTCTACTCAACATAATCAGAAATTGGAGCACAAGAACAGATTAAGTTTCTATCTCCAAAAGCATCATTTACTCGCCTTACTGAAGGCCAGAATTTTTTATCCTTTACCCATTTCAATGGATATACTGCTTTTTGTCTTGAATAACTAAAATTCCAATCATCATTTACAGCCATATCCATAGTATGAGGTGCATTTTTTAACACACTATTCTCTGCTAAAATTTTACCTGAAATCACTTCATTAATTTCAGATTTTATACTTATCATAGCTTCACAGAATCTATCTAGCTCTTCTTTACTCTCACTTTCAGTAGGCTCAATCATTAAAGTTCCTGCAACAGGGAAAGATACAGTTGGCGCATGAAAACCATAATCCATCAATCGTTTTGCAACATCAACCACTTCAATTCCATCTTTCTTAAACATTCTGAAATCAACAATCATTTCATGAGCAACCCTATTACTATCTCCTGTATAAAGTATATCAAAATTACTTGCTAATTTTTCTTTAATATAATTCGCATTTAAAATTGCAATCTCTGTTGATTGCTTAAGACCAGCAGTTCCAAGCATTTTAATATAAGCATAAGATATAGAAAGCACCAATGCACTACCCCAAGGAGCAGAAGAAATTGACATACCACTTTCACCTCCCATTTTTACTAAAGGACTATTTGGCAAGAAAGGTTTTAAATGTTCCACCACTCCAATCGGACCCATTCCAGGACCACCACCACCATGAGGTATAGCAAATGTTTTATGTAAATTTAAATGACAAACATCAGCACCAATAAGTGCAGGGTTTGTAATTCCTACTTGTGCATTCATATTTGCACCATCCATATATACTTGCCCACCATTATCATGAATAATTTGAGTAATCTCCATAATTGCCTCTTCATACACTCCATGTGTAGATGGATAAGTTACCATTAAAGCAGAAAGATTTTCTTTATGCTCCAAAGCTTTTTCTCTTAAAGCAGCCACATCAATATTTCCATTTTCATCACAAGGAGTTATAACTACTTTCATACCAGCCA
>JABJNS010000022.1 GCA_018664745.1 Flavobacteriales bacterium
AGCTGGATAGAGCATCTGCCTTCTAAGCAGACGGTCACAGGTTCGAATCCTGTCTCGATCACTTAACAAGAAAAACCTCATCAACTAGATGAGGTTTTTTTATTTTATAGCCTATATAACAAAAAAAAGCCCAAACATTTCTGTTTGGGATTTTGCGGAGAGAGAGGGATTCGAACCCCCGGTACATTGCTGTACAATGGTTTTCAAGACCACCGCATTCGACCACTCTGCCATCTCTCCGATTGCGGACTGCAAAAATAGAAATATTTTCAAATCGTGCATCTTTTTACACTCTTATTTTAAGAATAATTTTACTCCCTTATAATATCCTTAATACACAATGATTTAGATTTGCATTGACAATCATTTTTTCCTATTATTAGTTATATATTTGCACTCATGATTACAAAGATTTTCTACTATATCTTAATTTTACCTATCTCTCTACTTCCTTATTCATTGCTTTATCTACTTTCTGATATTGTATATTTTATGATGTATCGTATAGTAGGTTATAGAAAAGATGTAGTTTTTACTAATCTGAAAAATTCCTTCCCTAATAAAAGTGAGCAAGAATTAAAAAAGATCATGAGTGATTTTTACCGACACCTTTGTGATATCATTATGGAAAGTATAAAAGGATTTACCATATCAGAAAAGCAATTAAGAAAACGCCTAATCATTAAAAACCCTGAATTCAGTAATTATTTTGCTGATAAAGGACAAAGTATCATTTTTGTTGGTGGGCATTACAATAATTGGGAAATATGCGCACAAGCCTTTGCAATGTATTCTAATCATAAATGTATTGGAATCTACAAGCCGCTTAGTAATGCTTTTATCAATGATAAGATTTACACTTCTCGCTCCAAATACGGAATGAATTTAGTTTCCATGAAACAAACTAAAAAATCATTTGAAGAAGGTAATCAAGCAAAAGCAATTGTGTTTGGTTCTGACCAAAATCCTTCTAATCCTAAACGAGCACATTGGGTACAATTCCTAAACCAAGATACAGGCGTGCTTTTTGGAGTAGAAAAATATGCTAAGGAATATGATTGGCCAGTGGTATTTGTGAGTATTAGTAAAGTAAAAAGAGGACATTATGAAGTAGAGTATTCCTTAATTACTGATAAACCTAAAGAACAGCCTCACGGAAAAATAACAGAAGATTTTACAAAAAGATTAGAACAAGATATAATAAACCAACCTCAATACTGGTTATGGTCGCATAAAAGATGGAAACACAAAAGATAAAAACAGCAGTTGTAGTCCTTAATTGGAACGGAAAAGCATGGTTAGAGAAATTCTTACCTACATTGGTTAATCATAGCAAAGAAGCTACAGTTTTTGTAGCTGACAATGCCTCAACTGATGGATCAGCTTCTTTTGTTAAAGATAACTTCCCTACTGTTAAAGTAATTGTAAATACTAAAAATGGTGGCTATGCTAAAGGATATAATGATGCTTTAAAGCAAATTGATGCTGAATATTGTGTGCTAATCAATTCTGATATTGAAGTAACTGATGGATGGCTCTCTCCTATTATTAGTTTAATGGATAGTGACAAACAGATTGCTTCCTGTCAACCTAAAATACTAGATTATAATAGCAAAACTAAGTTTGAATATGCTGGAGCATCTGGTGGTTTTATTGATAATTTAGGCTATCCCTTCTGTAGAGGAAGAATCTTTGGTAGTTTGGAAAAAGATAAAGGACAATATGATAATGCAATTGAAGTGTTCTGGACTACAGGAGCATGCTTATTTGTAAGAGTTAAGCACTTTAATGCAATTGGTGGTTTGGATGAGGACTTTTTTGCTCATCAAGAAGAAATTGATTTATGCTGGAGATTAAAGAATAAGGATTTTAAAGTAATGGTTGAGCCAAAATCAGTTGTTTATCATGTTGGTGGTGGAACATTAAATGCAGGCTCTCCTTTTAAAACCTACTTAAACTTTAGGAATAACCTATTTATGTTATTTAAGAATTTACCAACTTCTTCCCTATTTACAACAATTCCTATGAGATTAGTTTTAGATGGATTAGCAGCGCTTACTTTTTTAAATAAAGAAAATGGTTTAGAACATGTATTGGCAATTGCAAAGGCTCACTTTTCTTTTTACTTTGCTATTCCTAATCTGATTGCTAAACGCCAAAAAATTAGTCAAAAGAATA
>JABJNS010000188.1 GCA_018664745.1 Flavobacteriales bacterium
CAACAATAGAATAATGGAGTTTTCTTTGTACTAAATCTCCTGGCCTTTTTGCCATATTATCCCTTAGGTAATCAAATCCAAACTCATTATTAGTTCCATAAGTAATGTCGGCTAAATATGCTTTTCTTCTTTCATCCGAATTTGGTTGATGATTATCAATACAATCAATACTTAATCCATGAAATTGGAATAAAGGCCCCATCCACTGAGCATCCCTCTTAGCTAAGTAATTATTCACAGTAACTAAGTGAACCCCTAATCCTGTTAAGGCATTGAGGTAAATAGGTAGAGTTGCGGATAGCGTTTTTCCCTCTCCAGTTTGCATCTCAGCAATTTTCCCTTGATGTAAAACTACTCCACCAATTAACTGAACATCATAGTGTATCATGTCCCAAACAATTTCTGTTCCGGCAGCATCCCATGAAGTTTTGTAGGAAGCATTTTCAGCCACTATGCTTACAAAATCTTTTGCAGCAGCAAGTTCTTTGTCGTTTTCAGTAGCAGTAACCGTTACAGCATCATTTTCAGTAAATCGTTTTGCAGTTTCTTTAACAACAGCAAAGGCTTGAGGAAGAATTAGATTCAGAACTTCTTCAGTCTTTGTAATAATTAATTCCTCAAGAGTATCAATTTCTTTGTAAAGAATTTCTTTCCTCTCAGTTGTTGTTTCTGATTTATTACTTTCTATTTTTAAAGCATCAATTTCTTTTTTTTCGGTAGTAGTAAATTCAGCAATAGTGTTTTTGAATTCACTTGTTTTTGCTCTTAATTCATCATGAGTTAAGGTGCTCAACTTGCTAAATTCTTCATTTATTTGTTTGATGATTGGAGTGATCTCCTTTACATCTTTATCGTATTTGTTTCCAAATAATTTACCGATAATATTTAATAATCCTGCCATGTATTCTAATTGTATAAGGGGAACAAATGTACTTTTATTACAAGAGTATACAAAATAAAAAAAGGCTGAAATTCAGCCTTTTTATTTAATACTCATCTTCATTAAAGAAGAAATCTTCTTTTGTAGGGTAATCGGGCCAAATATCCTCAATAGTATCCCATTGCATTCCTGCTTCTTCTTCTACCAATTCTTGCAAATTCTCAACTACTTCCATTGGAGCTCCTGATCGGATTGCGAAATCAATCAACTCATCCTTAGTTGCTGGCCATGGTGCATCTTCAAGTTTTGATGCTAATTCTAAAGTCCAATACATTTTAAATCTGTTTTAATGTTTTGCAAAAGTAAATTTTTTATTGAATTGGAAGTGAATTTGTTAATCTTTTTGCCACTCAATTTCTGGTGCATTATTTTCTTTGAGTATTGCCCTTGCTAAAACAAATAGATAATCGGATAATCTGTTGAGGTATTGTATGTGTAAGCCATCAATTTCTTGCGTTTGCCCAAGTGCAACTAAATTACGCTCAGCACGCCTACAAATTGTTCGTGCGATATGACATTTTGATGCAGTAGGGTGCCCAGAAGGTAAAATGAAATTCTTTAGCATAGGTAATGTTTCTTCCATTTTATCAATTGCCTTTTCCATCATTTCAATATTTTCGGCAGTAACATTGGGCAATTGTATTTTATCCTTTTTTCCGTCAAAAGAAATAATAGAACCTAAATTAAACAGTTGATTCTGAATCTTCAATAAAATTTCTTTGTGGAAAGTGCTGATTTCTTGGTCGTAAATATTTCCAATAAAAGCATTTAACTCATCAATTGTACCATAACATTCTAGCTTAATGTGGTTTTTATTGACCATACTCCCTCCCAATAATTGGGTCTTTCCTTTGTCTCCTTTTTTTGTGTAAACTTTCATAATATTTTAAAAACGAATCGTAAAATCTTCTTTACTTAATTCTGATTTAACAAATACAATCCCCACAAAAAACAAATCAATTGTTAATGTAGTTTTTGGGTGTGCTTTTATGTAATTCCAAGCGTTTTCCATTCCATCAGACCAATGTATGTCATCAAAAATAAAAATAGTGTTGTTGTTTGCGTATTTTAAGCATTCTTCAAAATAAGCTATGGTTGGTTTTTCTTGATGGTTTCCATCAATAAAAGTCAAGTCAACAGTTTCAATTTTTTTTAGCTTATCGGCTAGTGTAATGTTAAAATCTCCTAAAGTAATAGAAGTGTTTTTTATGTTTTGCTTGTCAAAATTTTCCTGTGCTATTTTAGCAGTTTCTGGGCAGCCTTCAAATGTAAATACTTGGGAATTGCTATTGGCTTTTGCCAAATAAGAAGTGCTTATTCCCAAAGAAGTTCCAAGTTCCAAAATATTTTTTGGTTTGTAAAACTGAATAATTCTATAAAGTAGTTTTCCGAACTTTGCATTCTTTGCAGAATTCTTAGCAACATCTTTTACCTTCCTAGTTTTGGAATTATTGATAGTACTTCCTGCACCAAAATCAGTAATTTGTATTTCTCTTTCTGATTTGCATAATTCTTTTCTAAGCGTTTCAATACTTTGGCAATTGGAATCATCTGTTCTCTTGTCAATTACTTTTGTAATCAGTTCGTAAAGAAATGGTGCTTGTGCTGAATGTTTACTTTTAGCAGTAAAAAAATACTTAATGTATCTAAAAATGAGTTGCAATGCTTTCATGGGTTCAAAAGTACATTTTATTGTGCACAATTCACACAAAATTTACTGTGTGGGCGAATCATTAATCTTCCTAAGGGAATTTCTTGTTTACATTTAATGCAAACTCCAAAATCAATTTCTTTAATCTTACTTTGCATAGTTAGTAGTTGCTGCATTTTATTTTTTGCCTCTCTAAGTGCAGCTTCAACTACACTTTTATTATTGATGGCATCCATGCGAGAAATCCTCCCGATTGAATCTTCAGGTGCAATAGGTTTGCAAAGCTCGGTATACTCTTCTATCTTTTTTTGAGTACTGTTAATTTCGTGCAATAGTTTCTCTTCTATTGCCTTTTTTTGTGTTTCATCCATCAAGGCAAATGTATCCTTTTTTAATGTACTTTTGCACTATGATAATTGTTACAGGTGCAGCAGGATTTATTGGTTCGTGTTTGGTGAGTAAGCTAAATGTTTTAGGAAAAACTAATTTGGTGTTGGTGGATGATTTTACTGATGTAGAAAAGAATAAGAACCTTGTGGGAAAACAATTTTCATTACAGGTAGAAAGAAATATTTTTGTGGATTGGTTAAAAAAGAATGTTGCTGAAGTTTCAGCTGTTTATCATATTGGTGCGCGTACCGATACTACAGAATTTGATGTGTCTATTTTTGATGAGTTGAATTTGAATTATTCTAAAAGTTTGTGGCAAATTTGTGCTGAAAATAACATTCCATTTGTCTATGCATCTTCAGCTGCTACTTATGGTTTGGGGGAATTTGGATTTGATGATAATCATGAAGTGGTAGAAAAATTGATTCCTTTAAATCCTTATGGAGATTCAAAGAATGATTTTGATAAATGGGCTTTAGCGCAAGAAACGCATCCTCCGTTTTGGGCAGGGTTTAAGTTTTTTAATGTGTATGGCCCTAATGAATTTCATAAAAGCAGAATGGCTTCTGTAATTTTTCATGCTGTAAAACAAATTAAAGAAACCGGTGGAATGAAATTATTCCGTTCGCATAACCCTGACTTTAAAGATGGAGAGCAGTTGCGTGATTTTGTATATGTAAAAGATGTGGTGGAGGTACTTACTTTTATGATGGAAGAAAAGCAGCAAAGTGGTTTGTATAATTTAGGAAGTGGTAAAGCACGAACTTTTAATGATTTGGTAACTGCTACTTTTAGCGCTTTAGAAAAAGAAAATACCATTTCTTATATTGATACTCCTGAAGATATTAGAGATAAATACCAGTATTTTACCCAGGCAAATATGCAAAAGCTAAAAGCTGTGGGCTATGTAAAACAGTTTACAACTCTGGAAAATGGGGTTAAGGATTATGTACAGCATTATCTTGTAGATAAAAACTATTATTAAAGTTCTTCTCTTAGTTTTACAAGAAAACCTCTAATATCCCTTAGATGATTTACAATTTCAAAATTGTTAATGGTATCCCCTTTATTTTCTTTTAGTTTTTGTTTAGCTCCCTCTAACGTAAAACCTCTTTCTTTTACTAGATGGTAAACGATTTTCAAGTTGTCTATATCTTTCTTTGTGAATAATCGGTTTCCTTTTTTGTTCTTTTTAGGTTTTAGTATATCGAACTCTTTTTCCCAAAAACGAATTAAAGAAACATTAACATCAAACATTTCTGCAACTTCCCCAATTTTGTAGAAAAGCTTTTCTGTAGGCTTATTTTTATAAGGCATTAGTCGAATGATTGGTTGTTTTGAGACGAAATTTCCAACATTTTTTCGTATTCCTCAGGGTTAAGATCGTTATAGTAAAAATTTACAGGGTTTATCTTTTTACCATCTTTATGCACTTCATAGTGTAAGTGTGGGGCTACTGATGTTCCTGTGCTTCCTACATAGCCAATTACCTCTCCTCTTTTTACTTTTTGTCCTTTGCGTACAATATACTTTGACATGTGAGCATAAAGTGTTTTATACCCATATCCATGTTCAATAACTACATGGTTTCCATATCCTCTTCTACTTTTTCTTACTTTAGATATTTTACCATCACCAGTTGCATAAATTTCAGTTCCCGTTTTTGCTGAAAAATCCATTCCAGAATGCATTTTTCTTGTTTTGTATATGGGATGAATACGATAACCATACCCGCTAGCCATACGGCTTAAGTTTTTGTTAGATACAGGTTGAATAGCAGGTAAAGCAGCTAACATATCCGCTTTGTTTTTTGCCAATTCAATAATTTCATCATACGATTTTGATTGGATATATAATTGCTTTGTAATTTGATCAATCTTTTCACTTGTATTGATAATGAGTTCAGAATTATTATATCCTTTTAGATTTTGATAACGATTAACTCCTCCATATCCTGCTTTTCTGATGGATTTTGGAATAGGTTCTGCTTCAAAAATTACTCTATAGATATTGTCATCTCTGTTTTGAATATCATCCAGCACAAGTTCAACTTGATTTAATTTATCTTCTACAATATCGTATTGTGTGGTTAAAATATCAATCTCTCTATTCAGCTTTTTTTCTTTTGGGCTATCAAAAAACTGGAAGAAAACAATTACCATAATTAATCCAGTAAAAGCACTTCCTATTAGGAAATAAAACAAGCGTTTTAATCTATTTAATCCACTAAGCTCAATTCGTTTGTAACTTAGTGTTTTAGTATCGTAATAATATTTTACTTTAGCCATGTTAAAATAATTGTGGCAAATTTACTGATTTAACATTAGATAATGTCTTAAACGCTACTGATTTCTAACAACTTATTGTGAATTATAAGAATAAAGATTAAAAATGAAAGCCAACACACTCAGACAGTTATACTTAGATTTTTTTAAATCCAAGCAACATAAAATTGTTTCATCCGCACCAATGGTCGTAAAAAATGACCCTACTTTGATGTTTACTAATGCCGGAATGAATCAGTTTAAAGACATCTTCTTAGGAGATTCTGAGCCTAAAGATTTGCGTATTGCTAATTCACAAAAATGTTTGCGTGTTTCGGGTAAACATAATGATTTGGAAGAAGTAGGGCATGATACTTACCACCATACTATGTTCGAAATGTTGGGTTCATGGAGTTTTGGGGACTATTTTAAAGAGGATGCAATCAATTGGGCTTGGGAATTTTTGACTGAGGCATGTGGATTGGATAAAGAAAGAATGTATGTTTCAGTTTTTGAAGGTGCAAAGGAAGATGGTCTTGAAAAGGACAATGAAGCATTTAATTTCTGGAAAAAATATTTACCTGAAAATAGAATCCTAAATGGAAACAAAAAAGATAATTTTTGGGAAATGGGTGAAACAGGCCCTTGTGGCCCTTGTTCTGAAATCCATTTTGATAACAGAACAGATGAAGAACGAGCAGCAGTTAGTGGTGCTGATTTAGTAAATGAAGATCATCCTCAAGTAATTGAAATTTGGAATTTGGTATTCATGCAATACAATCGTTTTGCGGATGGTAGCTTGAAGTCCTTGCCAAATGCTCATGTGGATACAGGTATGGGCTTTGAAAGATTAGCTATGATAATGCAAGGGGTTAAGTCCAATTATGATACTGATATTTTTCAGCCAATTATACAAACGATTGCAAAAAAGGCAGGATTAAAATATGGTGATAATGAAAAGCAAGATATTGCCATGCGTGTTATTGCCGATCATATTCGTGCTATTTCTTTCTCTATTGCTGATGGACAATTGCCTTCTAATGTAAAAGCAGGGTATGTTATTCGTAGGATTTTAAGGAGAGCTGTGAGATACGCCTATACTTTCTTGGGTTTAAAAATAGCTTTCATGCATGAATTAGTGGTAGTGTTGGCAAATGATTTAGGACAGCAATTCACTGAACTTGATGCGCAAAAAGATTTAATTCAAAAAGTAGTAAAGGAGGAAGAAGAATCTTTCCTTAGGACTTTGGAAGATGGATTGAAAAGAATAGAGCAATTAGTAAAAAAATCAAAAAATGAAATCTCAGGAAAAGAAGTATTTGAATTATATGATACTTATGGTTTCCCTGCTGATTTAACAGCCCTTATCTTAAGTGAACAAAATTTAAGTTTTAGTCAAGCTGATTTTGATATTGCAATGCAGCAGCAAAAAGATAGATCCAAACAAGCAGGAAAGATAGTTAAAGGAGATTGGGAGGTCCTTTTACAAGATGAAAAAGAAGAATTTATTGGTTATGATAACCTAGAAACGGAAGTTAGAATCACCCGTTACCGAAAAGTAAAAACTAAAGATGGAGAACAATTTCAGGTAGTTTTTAATTTAACACCATTTTACCCAGAAGGTGGGGGGCAAGTTGGTGATACTGGTGTGATTGAAAACCAAAATGAAAGCATTGCAATTGTTGATACTAAAAAGGAAAACAAATTAATTGTTCATTTTACGAATGAATTACCAAAGGATGTAAATGCTAGTTTTACAGCAAAGGTAAATGCAAATGATAGAAAAGCATCTGCAAGAAACCATACAGCTACCCATTTGTTACATGAAAGTTTAAGAACTATTTTAGGAGATCATGTAGCTCAAAAAGGTTCATTGGTAAACCCAAATTATTTGCGTTTTGATTTCACTCATTTTTCAAAAATTGAAAAAGCTGACTTACAAAAAATTGAAGCAGATGTAAATGCTAAAATTCTAGCGAATATTATATTAGATGAACATAATAATTTGCCTCTTACTAAGGCTGAAGATTTGGGTGCTATTATGTTGTTTGGCGAAAAGTATGAAGATGTTGTGCGTATGATTCAGTTTGATTCATCCAAAGAATTATGTGGAGGAACGCATGTAAATGCTACTGGTGAAATAGGGCTTTTTAAAATCCTTTCGGAGGGCTCTACTTCATCCGGAATAAGAAGAATAGAAGCAACTACAGGAATGAATGCTATGGCTTACCTTAATGACAAGGAAGCTTTACTGACTGAAATTGCTGGGATTGTTAAAAATAAGGATTTGAAAAAAGGGGTGGAGCAGTTAATCTCAACTAATAAAACCTTAGAAAAACAAATTACAACTCTTAAAAAAGCAAATGCTGGTAATATAAAAGAGGATTTATTAAAATCAGCTATTCTGGTAAATGGTATTCGTTTTGTTGCACAAGAAGTTGAAATGGAAGCGGAGGATATGAAGAATGTTTCTTTTGCATTAAGAAAAGAAGAAAACTTGGCAATGGTGTTAGCGGCTAAGGTTGGTGAGAAAGCTTTGCTTACGGTTATGCTTACAGATGATGTTGTGGTTAAAGGCTATAATGCAGGCGCTATGATAAGAGATATTGCTAAGGAGATACAAGGTGGTGGAGGTGGGCAACCTTTCTTTGCTACAGCAGGTGGCGCTAATCCTAATGGAATAAAGCTAGCTTTAGATAAAGCAAAAGAGTTATTATAGGAGTCATTCTGAACTTGATTCAGAAACCTTTAGGTTAGGCAAAGTCAATCTGATTAATGTCATTACGATAAAATTCTATTTTAGAAGTAATCTATTCGTATAAGATTGCCACACTTTACTTTGTAAAGCTTGCAAAGACAATATAAATACAAGGGTAGTACACATAAAAAAGCCAGCTAATTAGCTGGCTTTTTATTATTTAAGAATTTAATTTCTTAGAATCTGTAAGCAACACCAATGTTGAAAGAACCTTCTCTTTCTCCTGCAGCATCCTCATTTACTGGCATAGTGTAGTTTGGCTCAATAGCTAAACCGTTCCATACTGTAAAAGTGTACCCAACACCTAATACAATATTGTCAGTTGCTTCTTCAGTTGGCATTTGAATAGATGCATAACCATTCTCCATGTATGCTCCTAAATCATATCTTCCGAATAATTCAAAAGAATCTTCACCTAAAGCGTCTTTTGCTTTTACAACTCCAACAGTGATTCCGTCCATTACTTGGTAACCTAATCCCATGTTAGCTGTAATTGCTTCAGCTCCTTCTAAATCTCCATCATAAGTGGTAACAACCATAAATTGTGCAGAAGCTACTAATGTTGATAAAGCAACAGCTGCTGTTAATAATACTTTTTTCATTTTTTTAATTTTAATGATTAATATGGGCGCAAGATAGCAAAGCTCTAGATAGATTATGCAAAATAATATTGCACTTCTTAACAGTATCTTGTTAGTTTTATTTTTTTTTGACATAAAAAAAGGGCTGCCAAAAGCAGCCCTTTAAATATTTTTTACCAGAAGGTAATTACGGCATTACGTTTAAAGTAATCCACATGTAATTAGTTTCGTCATCACCTTGAGTATCAGTTGCCATACTTAAAGATAAGTTAGC
>JABJNS010000023.1 GCA_018664745.1 Flavobacteriales bacterium
AGTTCCATTGCATAATTTCCACCAATAATCATTCCTAATTTCATTCCATTTTCAGAATCATTATCATTTGAGACAATATTTTACTTACAATTTAATTTTTAAGCCCATATTAAAGAAGTAACCATCTAATGGTGCCCAAACTTCATTAAATTGAGGACTACCATTAGTAAGTACATTACCTTTATTGGATTGTCTAACATCTGTAAAATTCTCTGCATTTAGGAAGATAACAAAATTATCAATCGTGCGTTCTACAATTAATCCTGTTGTAAACAAGCTTTCAGTAATAGATCTATTGTTTAAGAACTGTCCTGATTTATAATCGTAATCCCAGCCTATACGCCATTTGTTATCTACTACATATAGTAAATCTCCTTTTATGCTATGCTTTGGAGTAAGGGTAAGTCGGTTTTTATCTTCTCCATTTTCTAAATAAGCATCCGTATAAGTATAACCTAAAAACCAAGTAAATTTACCAACGGTTAGTTTTATCTGAGATTCAAATCCTTTTGAGAATAAAGAGTCGTTTGTTTGCTCATAAAACAGATTGTCAATATCATATTCATTTAAGGTAATTGGGTTATCAATTACATTATAAAAGAACATTTGGTTTAAGGAAAGCAATACATTCTCCAAACCAAAAGTAGATTGATATTTGAAATCAATGTTACTGCCGTAAGATTCTTCAGCAATTAAGTTTCCAAAATCAATTGTTTGCACATTTTTGTATCCATAAGGTTCTGCTTCTTCATTAAAAATGGTTGGCATTCTGTATCCCATTCCTCCACCTAAACGGATAGAAAGTTCAGATGTTAGTTTATATAAAGCAGAGATTTTAGGTAGTATAAAGGATTGCCCTCCGTTTTTTGTATTTAAGCTTGTAGCATCTACTTTATCAGTTCTCAATCCACTTTCCAAAGCAAATTTATCCGTTACATCCCATAGATGATTTAGGTATAATCCAAGAGTGTTATACTCTTGATTTCTTAATGGTTGAGAAATAAAATTATCTTCTGTAAATTGATCAGAAAAGGCATTTAGACCAATATTGATATTTTGAGTTTCTTTACTAAAATTAAGGTTTAATTCTGTGAAACTATTGAACTGATTTCCTCCAAATTCAGTAGTAGAAGTACCTAAAATAGTTTCATCAATATAAACGTATCGATCAAAAGAAGATATGCTATTTTTAAGAGTGATTGTTTTTGCTTCATCTAATTTGAATTGGGCAGAAAATTGAGAAGTAATTCTACTGCTTTCCTGCTTATCAGAAAAATATTTTCCTATTGAATTCTTATGTCTTATGATATCCAGATCACCACCAACTCTGTTTTCTTTCGATATAGTCCCCCCAAAATAGAATGCTGTTTTTGTATTCGGATTATAAAACAGTTTTGGGTTAAAGTTAAATTTGGATACTTGGGCTATGTCCGAAAACCTATCTTTATCTGCATCATAGGGTTCGTGAATGTGCATAGAAGCCAAGTTGGTAAAGCCCCATTTCCCAAAGCGTTTGGCATTAAAAACATTAAAATCTCTTGCTCCAATATGAGAAATATTAATGTGTAAAAGGGTTTCGTCCTTTTCTGCTTTTTTAGTTAACAGGTTTACAATTCCAGCAATTGCACCACCACCATAAAGTGTAGATGCTGATCCTTTTACAAATTCTACTTGACGTAAATCTAAGGGTGGAATTTGTAAAATATCTAAGCTCCCAGAAAAACCTCCATAAAGTGGAAATCCATCTTTTAACATTTGTGTATATCTTCCGTTTAACCCTTGTATTCTTACTACTGCACCATTACTTCCTGCAGCAGTTGTTTGTACTTGTATTCCTGTACTATGTGTTATTAAGTGCGCAATTTTACTGGCTTCCATACTTGCCGCTTCATCTATTTCATCCGTTAGTACTTCAGTTCTTGTAGGTATGTTAGCAACTGTTCTGTTTCCTCTTGTTGCTTCAACAATTATTTCATCTATTTCTGTATTTTCATTACTTAATTTTATTTCTTGTGCTACTAAACCATCCTGTGGAAAATCAAAAATTACTTCTATACTTTCATAGCCAATATAAGAAACAATTATTGTTTGTTTTCCATTTGGTATATTGTTCAAAAGTGCAGCTCCTTGTATATTGGTGCTTGCACCATTTGTAGTTCCTTTAAGTAGGAGAGTAGCGCCAATTAAAACATCTTTTTTTGTATCAGAAATTACTATTGCATCTAAAGTATTTTGTGCATTTGTTATTGTTGCAAAGGCAACCAATAGTAGGATAAGTATTTTTTTAGTCAT
>JABJNS010000189.1 GCA_018664745.1 Flavobacteriales bacterium
AAATTTAGTCGTCTTCAATTCACACCAGATTTACTTCCAGCTGATATAATTGGCACACAAATTTATAGTCCAAAAAACGAAAAATTCTCAATCAAAAAAGGACCAATATTTGCAAATTTTGTTCTTGCTGACGAAATTAATCGTGCACCGGCTAAAGTTCAATCTGCATTACTTGAAGCGATGCAAGAACGTCAAGTAACTATTGGAGGGGAATCTTTTGATTTAGACAAACCATTTTTAGTAATGGCAACTCAAAACCCTGTTGAACAAGAAGGTACATACCCACTTCCTGAAGCTCAAGTAGATCGTTTTATGTTAAAAGTAGTGATCGACTATCCTAAAAAAGAAGAGGAAAAAATTATTATTCGTAATAATTTAGCAAAAAAATTTCCATCTCCAAACTCTGTTCTTAAAACCGATGCAATTATTAAAGCACGTAATCTTGTTAAAGAGGTATATATGGATGAAAAAATTGAACAGTATATTATAGATATTGTGTTTGCCACTAGATATCCTGAACAATACGGTTTAGAAAAATTTAAGGATATGATTGCTTTTGGTGGTTCACCAAGAGCAAGCATTAATCTAGCTGCCGCAGCTAAAGCTTTTGCGTTTATAAAAAGAAGAGGATATGTGATTCCAGAAGATGTAAGAGCACTATGTCATGATGTTTTAAGACACAGAATTGGTATAACTTACGAAGCAGAAGCGGAAAACATTACTTCTGAAGATATTATTACAGAAATACTAAATACTGTTGAAATCCCTTAAATGAACGCATCATCACTTTTAAAAAAGGTAAGGAAAATTGAGATTAAATCAAAAGGTCTCTCAAATCATATTTTTGCTGGAGAATATCATACGGCATTTAAAGGAACCGGTATGGCTTTTTCAGAAGTTAGAGAATATCAATCAGGAGATGACATAAGGTCTATTGACTGGAACGTTACAGCAAGATACAACACTCCTTTTGTAAAAATATTTGAGGAAGAACGAGAAATGACAGTTATGCTACTAATTGACGTATCAGCCTCTGGAGATTTTGGAACAAACAAACAGTATAAAAAAGATCTTGCCACAGAAATTGCTGCGGTTTTAGCATTTTCAGCAATAAAAAACAATGATAAAGTAGGTGTTATTTTTTTTAGTGATAGAATAGAAAAGTTTATTATTCCAAAAAAAGGAAAAAGTCACATATTAAGGATAATTAGAGAAATTGTATCACTAGAACCTGATAGTAAGGGTACAGATATTGCAATGGCTTTAGAATATTTTAACTCAGTTATTAAAAAAAGAAGTATCTGCTTCTTACTTTCTGATTTTACAAGCACACCCTTTAGTAAACCCCTAAAAATAGCAAGCAAAAAACACGATATTGTTGGCGTTAGAGTACATGACAAAAGAGAAAGTGAGATGCCTAATATTGGACTAGTACCAATGCAAGATATGGAAACAGATAAGTTAGTTTATGTGGATACTTCAAACAAAGAAATAAGATTAAACTATTCTAAAACAAGATCACAAAAGATTAAGGAGTTAAATAAGATATTTGAAACAAATGGAGTTGATTTAGTGCAAATTAGCACTGGTGAAGATTATGTTAAACCACTTGTAAATTTCTTTAAAAGAAGAGGAAAAAGAAAATGAAATATATTATAATAATACTACTATTTTGTAAAGGTGTTTTTTCTCAAACTGCAAGCATAGACACTAATTCCATTTTAATTGGTGAGCAAGTTGGCCTAACTATTAGTAATGAAATTAAAAATACAACAAAATGGCCATTTGTTGATTCTATTATTTCGAATGAAATAGAAATAATTAGTATTTCTAAAATTGATACAATTGGCGATCTACTCACACAAAAAATTATTTTAACTTCATGGGATAGTGGAAGCTTTTATATTAAACCAATTCAATTTTCTTCCCAAAGTAAAACTCCAGGTATCTTAATAAATGTTTTTACATTAGATATAAACAGCAACGATACACTAAAAGATATAAAAGGACCTCTTGAAGAACCAATTGGTTGGAATGATATTTGGCCATGGCTATCTGTTTTATTACTTCTATCTGTTCTTTTATATTTTCTAAAAAGATATTTATCTAAAAATAAAAAAGAAGATTTACCAATAATAAAGGAAGTAACGATTGCTGCAGATATTTTGGCATTAAAAGAATTAATTAAATTAGAAAATGCTAAGATTTGGCAAAAAGGAAACCTTAAGGAATATCATTCTTTATTATCAGATATTATTAGAAGATATCTTGAAAACAGATTCAAGATTAATGCATTAGAACTAACTACAGATGAAATTATCGATTCTTTAAAAAATAATACTGATAATCAACAATTGATCAACCTAAAACTATTACTTCAAAGAGCTGACTTAGCAAAGTTTGCAAAGAGTAAGCCAATAGATACTGAAAATAAAGAAAGTATGAGTCTGTCAAAACAATTTGTAAATTTAACTAAAGAGTAAAATGGATAACTATGTTTTTGCAAATAGTGAGTATTTTTATCTTTTGATATTACCCACAATGATATTTTTATGGTATTTATTTTTTCACAAAAACAAATACAGCAATATCTTATTCTCTGATACCACTTCAATCAAAAATAAGAAAACCTTAAAAACAAGATTAAAGCATCTCCCATATATTTTTAAAATCATTGGATCAGTATTTTTAATTTTTGCTATTGCAAGACCGCAATCAACCACGAACTGGCAAGAAAGCACAAGAGATGGAATTGATATAGTTCTATCAATGGATATTTCCGGAAGTATGCTTGCAAAAGATTTAAAACCTGATAGACTGGAAGCCTCAAAAGATGTTGCAATAGATTTTATAAGTAAAAGAAAAAATGATAGAATAGGACTTGTCATTTTTGCTGGAGAGAGCTTCACACAATGTCCCCTAACAACAGATCATAGTGTATTAATTAACCTTTTCAAAGATGTAAAAAGTGGCATGGTAGATGATGGTACTGCAATAGGCATGGGCTTAGCCACAGCAGTTAATAGACTTAAAGATTCTAAAGCAGTATCTAAAGTAGTTATCTTACTTACAGATGGAGTTAATAACAGTGGTACGATTCCCCCACTTACTGCTGCTGATATAGCAAAAACATATGGAATAAGAGTCTACACAGTTGGTGTTGGGACTGAAGGATTTGCTCCATACCCCTTTCAAACTCCATTCGGCATTCAATATCAAGATGTTGAAGTGAAAATTGATGAGAAGACACTTCAAGATATAGCATCAATTACTGATGGCAAATATTTTAGAGCAACTAATAATAATTC
>JABJNS010000004.1 GCA_018664745.1 Flavobacteriales bacterium
ATATTTTTATTATTTAAAATTAGGTAATGATACTATTGCTTTTTCTGATTTATCAGGAAGTACTTCAAATTTTTCTTTATTTTCTCCCGATTCAAATATGCAATCTTTCTCACTTGAATCTGTTGCGTTTGATAATTTATCTGCAGGTAATTATGTGTTATCAGTAGTTGATTCAAATTATTGTATAATGCTAGATACAATAGAGGTTCTAGAGCCAGAAGCCTATACAGTCTTTTCTTCAACAACTTATCCATTAATTTGTGCTTCTGATTCGGTAGAATTTTTAATTGATAGTATTTTAGGAGGAAATACAATACTCGATTATTACTTCTTGGGTTATGGAAGTGATACTATAAATGTCCCAGCAGGTTCGTATGATATTTATATAAAAGACTTGCAGTTTGGATGTGAAGACACGCTTTCAGCTACTTGTATTTCCCAATATGAAATTGAATTTGAAAGTACAATAGAGCATATATTGTGTTATGGTGATGCATCAGGAACAATAACTATTGATTCTATTTTTGGAGGAATTTCTCCTTACACAGTTCAATGGGGAGGGGTTAATAATCAGGCGCTTAGTGCAGGAAATTATATTGCTTTTGTTTCTGATAGCTTGGGTTGTACATTAATGCAAGATTTTACAGTTGAACAAGGAGAGCCATTTTCTGCTAACCCTATTTTTTACCCTCCAACATGCAATGGCTTATCGGATGGAGGTATAAAAGTTAATGTGACAGGAGGAATTGGTCCATTAACTTACTACTGGCTAAATGGATCAGGTAATATAGATTCCTTATATGGTTTGCCAGCAGGAATATATTCTTTAGTTGTGTCTGATTCGTTATCTTGTGTTGATACTTTATTACTTACATTAAATGAACCAGAGCAAATTGCTTTTACGTATGCTAATTATGAAAATCCTTTGTTATGTAAAGGAGCAATTACAACTATTGATATTAATATTTCAGGAGGAACTGGTCCTTTTTTAGTGCTTTGGAGTGATGGGAATACAAATGCTCAAAGAGTGTTATCTGCTGGTATTTATACATGTGAGGTTTCAGATACAAATGGGTGTACTACACTCAACACTCAAATTATAATTACAGAACCAGATCCTTTTAGTATTCAGAATGTTTTTTATAATGATGCTACATGTGATGCTGGTGGAGATGCTAATATTACAACTTTTGGTGGGGTAAACCCAATTCAATATATGTGGAGTACAGGAGAAACTAGCCAAAGTATAAGTTCATTGTTAGGGGATAATTATTGGGTAATAGCTACAGATTCTTGCGGAAATTCTGATACAGCTTATTTTAATTTGTCTCCTTTTGAATTAGTTACTGCTTTAATTTACGATAATGTAATGCATATTGGTTCTATTGAGGTTGACTATACTTCAACAGGAGGTCCTTTTTCTTATGAATGGGTTGATGTTGTAGGTAATATAGTTAGTACTGATTCTATAACTTCAAATTTATGTGAGGGAACTTATTTTGTAACGACAACTGATATTACTTCTAATTGTTCAGTAACGGATACTTTAGTAGCTACTTATTATCTGCCAAATGGAATTATAGATGTAAGTACAACTACTGTATTTCCTGATGTTGATTTATGGGGTAATCCACCTTATTCTTATGTGTGGGGGACAGGTGATGTCACTCAACATGCTGATATATGTCCAGGTGATCCGACTTGGGTAGAGGTAACTGATAATTTAGGTTGTGTGATAAGAGCTAATTTTGATATTGATGCTTTATTAATTACTTTGGATCCTGCTGATTTAATTGTAGAGTGTAACTTAGAAAATTTAGATGTAGATATTACTGCTGATGCTAGTGGAGGAACTTCTCCTTATACTTATTCATGGTCGAATGGAAGTACAGAAAGTTCAATTAATTTAAATTTAAGTCCAGGAAATTATAGTGTTATAGTAATGGATAATAATGGGTGTACTGAAGATACTTCTTTTACTATTGCAACTATGAGTGCTGAATGTATTCCTAATATTTTCACTCCTAATGGGGATAATATAAATGATACTTGGAGTTTAGAAGATACTTTCTTATATAATGATTCTAAGGTAAGGGTGTATGGCAGGTATGGTAAATTATTGTTTCAGTCAGTTGGCTATTCATCCCCTTGGGATGGTAAAAATGAGCAAGGAAATGATGTTCCTAATGGGGTTTATTTTTACTCTATTGAGATTGGACATGAATTTGATGCCATAAAAGGAAGTGTAACTATACTCCGATAAATCTTTTTATTTCATCTAATTGATGTGGTTCAAACCATTTTGTTTTTTCATCTTTTCTGAACCAAGTGAGTTGACGCTTTGCAAACCTTCTTGTATTTTGTTTGATATTTTCTACAGCTTTTTCAAGAGTACATTCATTATTATAGAATGCAAATATTTCTTTGTATCCGACAGTTTTTAGTGCATTTTTATGCTGAAAAGGAATAAGTGATTCTACTTCTTCAAGTAAGCCATTTTCTAGCATTTTATCTACTCGAGTATTTATTCTTTTATAGAGCACTTTCCTGTCAGTTGATAAGCCAATCTTAACAATTTCAAAAGGGCGTTTTTTTGTTGTTTCTGATTTGAAAGAAGAGAACCTTTCCCCAGTTGTTTTATAAACCTCCAATGCTCGCAATAATCTTTGAGGATTTTTAGTGTCACAATTTTCAAAGAATACTGGATCTATTTCTTTAACTTTTTCTTGTAGCCAAGAAATTCCTTTTTTACTGAACTCCTCATTAAGTGATTCTCTAATATCAAGAGGAATTTCAGGCATTTTATCAAAGCCTTTGCAAATTGCATTGACATATAATCCTGAACCTCCTACAATCACAATAGTATCTTTCGTTTTATGTAGTTCCTCAATTTTTTCAATTGTATCTAATTCAAAAGCGCCAGCATTATAATCGTTATTTACTGATAGGTGCTGAATGAAATGATGTTTTACTGTTGCTAGTTCTTTAGAGCTTGGAGGAGCTGCTCCAATTAATAACTCTTTATAGAATTGTCTGGAATCACATGAGATGATTTCTGTATTTAAACTTTTGGCAATATCAATACTAAGTGCTGTTTTTCCAATAGCAGTAGGGCCAACAATTATGATAATTCTCTTAGTATTCTTCTTCATACTCATTAAATTCATCAAAATCGTCAAAAGCATCTTCAAATGGGTCGAATTCTTTTTCAGCTTTAAAAGAAATTTCAGGCGCATCTTCTGGCATATCACCTATTGATTTAATGCATTTTGTTTCTGTAATATCTTCTTCATTCGCTTCAGTTAGTGTGATGAGAAAACGCCACATCTTCATGAAATCATAAACATATAGTAGTTGCGCACCTTCTTCTGTAAGGATAGAAGATAGAATTACTTCATTCATACCAAGCATAGAGTTTTCTTTGTCATCTACACTGAATAATGGGATTTCTTGTAAAAGCTCAAAATCTTCATTGGTCATATAGAAAGAAGCTAACTCATTCTTATCTAGCCCGAATGCAGTAATTATTGCTGAATGTAAATCTTCCAAATTGCTTGATGAATCAATTTCAATATCACGAATTATATCTTCCTTGTATTCTAAATGGACTTGTATTGTACTTTTCATTTTACAGGGTGTAGGTTTAGTTCTTTTGCTTTTTTAATAATAAACGCTAAAGCTTCTTCTTTGTCATTTTTTACAGTTCCATCAAGAATAGCATCTTTAATGGAGGTTTTTAAAATACCAATTTCTCTTCCTGCTGAGATGTTAAATAAATCCATTATTTCTTTTCCGTTAACAGGAGGTTGAAAATTTCTTATATGATCTTTTTCTTCAATTTGTTTTAGTTTTTCTCTTACTAATTGAAAGTTTTTTAAGTATTTCTTTACTTTTTTCTCATTTTTTGAAGTGATATCAGCATCACAAAGCGTCATCAAATCATCTATGTCATCTCCAGCATCAAAAAGTAAACGCCTAATTGCTGAGTCAGTTACTATGTCCTGTGCAAGTACGATTGGTCGTAAATGTAGAGTTACCAGTTTTTGAACATACTTCATTTTTTCATTAAGGGGTAGCTTAAGTTTCCTGAAAATTTTAGGAACCATTTTACCTCCAATAAACTCATGCGCATGAAAAGTCCAGCCATGTCCTTCTTCATACTTTTTAGTTTGTGGCTTGGCTATATCGTGTAGAATTGCCGCCCACCTTAACCATAGATTATTTGTATTATTACTTATATTATCTAATACTTCAAGAGTGTGGTAAAAATTGTCCTTATGACCGTGTTTCCCAATGAATTCAACTCCTTGAAGTTTGCATATTAGTGGAAAGAATTGATGCAATAATTGAGTGTTAAATAGTAATTTAAAACCATCTGAAGGTTTGTTGGTTAGAATAATTTTATTTAATTCTTCTGTTATTCTTTCTTGAGAGATAATTGATAATCGCTCTGCATTTTGGTTAATTGAAGTTAATGAATTTACTTCAATCGAAAAATTAAGTTGTGTTGCAAAACGAATAGCACGCATCATTCTCAAAGGGTCATCACTATAAGTAATATCAGCATCCAAAGGAGTGCGAATAATTTTGTTTTTTAAATCCTCTTGTCCATTAAATGGATCAATTAATGTGCCGTAATTTTCAGTATTTAATTGAATAGCCATTGCATTAATGGTAAAATCTCTTCTATTTTGGTCGTCTTCTAAAGTTCCATTTTCTACTATTGGTTTTCGGCTGTTTGATCGATAGGATTCCTTTCGTGCTCCTACAAATTCATACTCCTCACCATTATAGTTAATCATAGCAGTGCCAAAATTTTTGAAAACTTTAAGTGTTGCTTTACCTCCTAGTTTATTAGTGACACATTCTGCTAGCTTCATGCCATTCCCTATGCAAACAAAGTCAATATCAGTTTTTTCTTTTTTTCTTTTTAAGAGAAAATCACGAACAAATCCGCCAACAACATAGGTCGGATAGTTTAGCTCATCAGCAGCTAATTGTACAATTTTGAATATTGGACTTTTTAAAGCAGAAGAATAATTCACTATCTAATTTTTTTAACGCTTCCATCTTCATTTATCAGTAGGATAGTTGAAGGGGTAGACATCAATTCATTTTGGCGCAAATTTACGATATAATCAACATTGTTTTTTATTTCTTCTGAAATTTCTGAAAATTGTTTTGGGGATATATTTCCACTAATATTTGCAGAGGTAGAAACAATAGCTTTTCCAAATAATTGAATGAGTTGTTGGCAGAAATCATCTTGTACAACACGAATAGCTGCAGAACCATCTTTTGCTAATAAGTTAGGACTAATCCCTATTGCTTCAGGATAAATTACTGTTGTTGGTTTTGAAGTAATGTCAAAATTAGGAATATTTCCAGTAGTACTTTTAAGTTGCTTTTTATCAGTAACTAAAGAAATTAGTGCTTTGCTGTCTTGTCTTTTTTTAAGCGCATAGATTTTTTTAATAGCAATAGAGTTTGTAGCATCACAACCAATTCCCCAAATGGTGTCGGTAGGGTAAAGGATAATTCCTCCAGCTTTTAATGTGGCTAAAGCTTTATTAATTTCAGTTTGCATATTTATTGATTCCATTCGTGCAAATATGTGTTTTATTTTTAATTGCTAAATCCAAAATAGTATTATTAATATTTAAACCACTTCTTGATGAAATAGTATGGTGAAGATGATAGCAAACAGCTAAACATTTTAGTTTATGTTTTTGTAGACCACTATTCATTAAACGAACTGATAATTCAGTGTCTTCTTTACCCCATCCAATCATATCTTCATTGTACCCATTTATTCTTATAAAATCTTCTCTCCAAAAAGAAAAATTACAACCTCTTGTTCCTTTTAAGTTTCTATTTTGATTGCTAAATAATTCTGATAAAATAGGTGAGTGTAATGCGTTAAAACGATTACTTATTCCATAGGTGAAAATTGAAAACTTACTGTTTGATTTTAGAATGGATTGCTGAGTAGTTTTTTTATTCAAAAAAACTCTACTTCCGTGAATAAAAGCTCCTGCTTTTGCAACTTGAATATGATCTTTTATAAAGTGTTTGTGTAGAACTATGTCTCCATCAATTTGAATGATGTAATCGCCAGTAGCTTGTGCAATTGTTTTGTTAAGGATAATAGTTTTTCGAAAACCTACATCTTTTTGCCAAATGTGTTTTATCCCTGAATGAAAGTGCTGAGTATATTTTTCAATTACTTCCTTAGTTTTCTTAGTTGAACCATCATCAGCAATCAATATTTCATTTGGTAAAACACTTTGTTTAAGAATGCTTAATAAAATAAGTTCCAAAGCTTCTGGCCAATTATAGGTAGCGATTACTAAACTAATTTTCATCTTACAATTCAGTATATACTTGCATTATATTCTTAGCAATTTTATCGTCAGTAAAGTTTTGAGCATATTCAAAACCTTTTTTAGTTATTTTTTCTTGTAGGTCAGTGGAATTTTGAATGTCAAGAATAGCTGCTTTCATCTCATCAACTGAAAGTGGATTGATGTATTTGGATTCAGGACCCCCTGCCTCAGAAAAACAACCACCTTTGGAAGTTATTACAGGTGTTTTGGAAAATAATGCTTCTAAAATTGGAATTCCAAAGCCTTCAAAAATAGAAGGATAAATAAGTATATCAGCACTTTGGTAAATAGCAGCCATTTCTTCTAGATCCAGTCCTGTTAAAAGAAGAACTCTGTCTGATAAATTATGTTCAGCAATAAAGCGTAAGCACTTTATTTTATAGGTTTTTCCATTACCGATAACCACTAGCTTTTGATTTGGTAATTCCTTGAGTGTTTTGAGTAATGTGAGGAGGTTTTTACGCTCTTCAATACTACCAACATTAAGTAGGTAATTGCTTGGAAGATTATACTTATTAAGTATCTCTTGTTTTTTATTTGCTTTAATTTCTTTTTGAAAGATACTATTACAGCCCTGATAAACTACTTCAATTTTATCTTCAGGAATAAAAAAGAAATCTATTATGTCTTGTTTAGTTTGTTGGCTTACTGCAATTATTTTATCTGCTCTTTGGCAAGCTGACTTGAATTTTTTATAATAAATTTTCCTGTCAATTAACTTAAATAAATGAGGATAACGGATAAAAATCAAATCATGAATGGTAACAACAGTTTTGATATTTGTTTTTTCAATTCCTAAAGGAAGTTCATGACTTAAGCCATGGTATATGTCAATCTGATTGGTGAATAAATCACGGACAATACTTTTGCTTCTCCAATAGGATTTTAATGCTTTATTGATTAAGGATTGAGGAGTGCGTACAAAAGTGTTTTTACTATCCTTTAAAAAAGATAAGCGATTGTTGTCTTTATCTTTTGGAGTGTATAAAAAATATTTATTGCTTGGAAAGTAATGCGAAAGCACACGAATAGTATCACGGGAATAATTGCCTAAACCTGTGTTGTTTAAAAACGCTCTTTTTGCATCAAACCCTATTCTCATTATACTGCTACATTATATTCCCTAAGTGCATCATTTAAGGATGTTTTCTTATTTGTACTTTCCTTACGCTTACCAATAATTAATGCACAAGGTACGCCATAATTTCCTGATGGAAATTCTTTGTTATAAGTACCAGGAATAACTACTGATCTTGCAGGAACAATTCCTTTGTATTCAATAGGAGTATCGCCACTTACATCAATTATTTTGGTGGATGCAGTAAGTACAACATTGGCTCCAAGTACGGCTTCTTTTTCAATTTTAACCCCTTCCACAACTATGGAACGAGAACCAATAAAGGCATCATCTTCAATAATAACGGGTGCAGCTTGTACTGGCTCTAATACGCCACCAATACCAACACCACCAGAAAGGTGAACATTCTTACCAATTTGAGCACAAGAACCTACTGTTGCCCAAGTATCTACCATAGTGCCGCTATCTACAAAAGCACCAATATTTACATAGGAAGGCATCATAATAACACCTGGAGCTAAAAATGCTCCATAACGAGCAACTGCATGAGGTACTACACGAACACCTAGCTCGGCATAACCACTTTTTAATTTCATCTTATCATGAAATTCCAAAGGACCAATTTCAATGGTTTCCATCTTTTGAATAGGGAAGTAGAGGATGACTGCTTTTTTTACCCAATCGTTTACTTCCCAGCCCTCATTAGTGGGCTCGGCAGTACGCAAACGACCTTTGTCAATTTCTTCAATAATAGTACGGATGCAATCCTGAGTTGCGTTTTCTTTAAGTAATTCTCGGTTTTCCCAAGCGGCTTCAATAATTTCTTTCCATTGTTTCATTGAGCAAAGATAGGGTTTAGATTTTAGATGTGCGTATTTAGATTTTAGATTTTGATGATGGGGTATGGCTGAAGTATTGTTTGTTTTATTGGCATTGCGACTTGCTATTTGAGCATTGCAGACACCTATATTAGCATTGCGAGCACCTTTTTTAGACTGCTGGCTTGCTTTTTGAGCATTGCAGGCACCTTTATTAGCATTGCAGATTTTTATTCTGAGGGTTTTTGGGCTATATTTAGCATATTTGGCAGTGTAAATAGCACCCAAATGGACCTAAATAGCATTGCAATGGG
>JABJNS010000190.1 GCA_018664745.1 Flavobacteriales bacterium
ATGTCTTCACACTCTTGATTACAGGATTGTGTAAGAATCAACAAGATGAGCATCCAAATTTTAATTCCAGTACGCAAGCCATTATCTTTCATATCTTATCACATTTAATTTTAATGCATAAAGTAATCCTTTAAAGTAACAAACTCGTTTTCTATCAATCTAATATTTTTATAAGTAGTTACAAAAAAAACTCCTAGAGTCACCACACCCTAGAAATTATACACAAATTCAAGTGGTCTTGACCAAGACTTATTGTCGAATCAAAACGATGGACATTCCTTTTATGCCTTTAACTAAAACTATGAAGTTACCCTCACCCCAACATCTCATGAAAAACCTCCTTCTCTAACACCTCAAAATAAGCCGCAAACTCCTCCAATATCACCTCTTTAGAAAAAAAACTCCACAAGCACTATTAATTTCCTTTAAAACGGCTGTATCTATCCCAGATTTAAGCACTCCAACCCTATAATAATCCTTAGCCTTATCACTTACTTTCAACTTGCCATGTGCTCGCTTTTTATGCGTTCCTTTTACTAAGATAAAGTCATAATCTCCAAGTGCGATAAAGCCTGAATCTTCTAGTTCTTTAATAGCGATAGAAACCAAATTACCAAAGGGGTTAAGACCCGATCTACGCTCTAGTCCAATACCATTAGCGATATCATTATCATAGTTAATTTTATCTCCAGCTATCTAATTTAATAAATGTGCTTTTTTGACAAAGACAGAGTGAATAAACGAGGGATATTTTTCTTTGTTCTCTAAATAAGTTTGCTATCAACCCAAAAGGCAGCAACTGGTGAATGTTGCACAGAGCTTGCTCACCCTCAGCAAATTAGTCTCATCCGAAGGAGATATTCCTAGTTATAAAAACTTAATGAAGGCTTTGACAGGAGAATCAAGTGGTAGAAAATCAAGAAAGAAGAAGGTGTTTTACTGACCTATACTTTGATGCCAAAGACTATGTTGGAAGAAACGATTTTAAGGGTGAGAAATAGGCTTATTCCGTACAATTAGTGAAGTTAGGTTTGGGTAAAATCCATTTTTCAGCATTTATGCTGAATTTATTACAGTCAATCACATTACTTACACTCCAAGAACTGAGATCTTGATTAAACGAAGTAGTACCTGCGAACATTCCTCCCATTTTAGTGACGTTACTGACATTCCAATCACTTAAATTTTGATTAAAAGAAGGACAGTTTGCAAATGTACCACTCATATCTGTGACACTGATGACCTCCCAATGACTGATATCTTGGTTAAAAGAAGGTAAATCAATAAAAGCATCAATCATTGAATTCACATTAATTACATCCCAAGAGCCAATATCTTGATTGAAGTTAACTCCATAGCTCCACGAGAGATTCCAACTTGGAGAACTGTTAAATAAATTGTTCAAGGAGGTTATATGCGTGGTAACTACTTTAGTGATATCTTCCTCATTGGTTATCATTTCAATGAGAATAGTTGAATCTACTACTAGATAGGAAATCCCAGCCAATTCATACTTCTCTCCGATTACTGCTACGTTAGAAGCTCTAATTGTAACACCATTTTCTGCTAAGAATATAGCTGACTCCGAAGCTCCATCACTACTATTGTCGATGTCTCTACTATCGTCATCATCTGTAGTATTCGTGATGTTATCAGAAACAGGGTTATCACTATCACCGCAATGGGTAAACAAGACAATTGAACAAAGAATATTTAAGAAGAGGAGGTATTTGAAGTGCTTCATTGTAATATCAAAAGTACTAAAACTTCTCCACCCTAAGTGAATTTCTTTCATCCGAAAGTATTGCCCTAGTCCAATTTAATTTTGTGTAATGGATTCAACTGGGCATGTGTTTGCCGATATGGATTTGAAAGGGGAGCTGCTGCATAAATGATCCTGAGTGTGAAGTTTGTGGGTCTTAAGTAGAGTACTTGGGTAAAAAAGGGTGGTGTAAGGGTGAGGAAAGGAAATCAAAATAACTTTATAGAAATAAGCTATCAAGTATAAAAAAATCAATTTTCTTTACAAAAAGAAGAGGATATGAATTAACTACTTGTGTGTATTAATGCGATTAGTACCTCAACATTTACCTTTATTGTAAATACGAGTGTAAGTATTACGCTGGAAAAGATTAAATTATGATTAAAATTAGAGCTGTTGTACTTTTATGTTTATGTACTATTTCCTCATGTGAAACCAAAAAGGGATACATAATAGATAAAACAATTTTAGGGTCTTTTGGTGCTAAACACAGGGATGGTTACATAGACCGTATAAAGTTACACAAAGAAGGAATTGTCAAAGATTCAACTCATATTAGCGATTACCTTGGCATTACCGAAAGCAATATTATTATGTTCGCTTTTGGTTTTATGTCGCGAGAGCAAACAATTCCAGAAGCCAAAATTTTTCAAGAAAAAGCTTATGCTATGGATTCTTTGAATTCACGG
>JABJNS010000191.1 GCA_018664745.1 Flavobacteriales bacterium
ATTCATCGCAAACATTTCATTAGAGTTCGTTTTCTATAATCAATTCCCTACCCATGATGACTTATCATATAATTATTTAGGACAAGTTTCTTAAGTTTATAAAAACGCAGGAAAACAGGTTCGTCATATTAAAATAAAATATTTTAAAATTAAAGTCTTTTCTTTGTATGAATTAGGAGTTTAATTTCTATTAAAATACAGTAATATAATGTCTAACAACACTCAATTGCCTTCACAAACAAAGAAGAATACATTGGTTCCAATACTTATTATTGCAGGACTTTTCTTTATCTTCGGATTTGTTACCTGGATAAATGGTGCTCTAATTCCGTTTATGAAAACAATAAACGAATTGACAGACGCGCAATCTTATTTAGTTGCTTCTGCTTCCTATATTTCTTTTGTGGTAATGGCGCTTCCTGCGTCTTATGTTATAAACAAGCTAGGATATAAAAAAGGGATGTCTCTGGGTTTAATGATAATGGCTTTGGGTGCATTACTATTTATTCCGGCTGCCAATGCAAGAACCTATTGGATGTTTCTAACTGCAATTTTTATTCAAGGCATAGGAATGACCTTATTACAAACAGCATCTAATCCATACATCACTATTTTAGGTCCCATTGAAAGTGCTGCAAAAAGAATTGCGATCATGGGTATTGCAAACAAAGTTGCAGGTGCTTTGGGGTCTTTTATTTTTGCTACTATTTTACTATCTGGTATAGAAGGTATCAAAGAAAAATTAAGTACGGTAAGTACTGCTGAAAAGGCAAACTTACTTAACACAATGGCAGATAGTGTTATTAGCCCATATTTGGTTATGGCTTTGGTCTTATTTTTATTAGGAATTTTAATTAGAAAAGCGCCTTTACCAAATGTAGAAGCGGCACCCATGCAAGAGGTAGCACAAGGAGAAATGACAAAAACAAGTATTTTTCAGTTTCCACATTTATGGTTGGGTGTTTTGGCATTGTTTATGTATGTGGGAGCAGAAGTAATTGCCGGAGACACCATCATTGCTTACGGTCATTCTTTAGGATTGGGAGAAAAATCAAACTCTTTTACCATGTTCACTCTAATGGCCATGGTAGCCACTTATGCAATAGGGGTTGTTTTAATTCCTAAATATGTTAGTCAGTCTTTTGCATTAAAGGCAAGTGCTATTTTAGGAATTATAGTATCTTTTTGTGTTGTTTTTACGAGTGGTTTTACATCTGTACTTTTTGTAGCTGCTTTAGGAATTGCAAATGCATTGGTTTGGCCAGCTATTTGGCCCCTGACATTAAAAGGACTTGGGAAGTTCACCAAAACAGCTTCTGCATTATTAATTATGGCAATTTGTGGTGGGGCAATTTTACCTCCTATATACGGAGCTTTAGTGGACTATAAAAAAGAAGAATTAGTAGCTACAGGAATACATGAAGTGAGTGCTTTTGCTGAAGCAGCATCTTTTGGCTACTGGATTTTGCTCCCCTGTTACCTAATTATTCTTTATTATGCTTTTTGGGGGCACAAACTGGGTGTTAAGAAATAGTAATTTTTACTCAAGTTGATTTTAATGAAAAATTGATTTCATTTTTATATCTATTATTTGTACTATATTTTTTAAAGTCACAATCTGTTCGTATATTACATAAAAATCAAAAAACATTTAAGAGTATGAAATTTATCAACAATTGGTATCCAATTATCTTAGCATTTGGTTGTTTGTTATATTCAGTAACCTACGGATTATTAGGGATGAATGAAGAAGCACAATATTCAGCACATTGGCCAGGAACAATATTATTGTTCGCAATCGCAATTAGACAAAGAAGAAATACAAAATGAATATAGGATTCTTCATAGTGGGTGCTGTTATATTTGCAACATATATGGGGTTGACCATATTTAACATCATTTACTCTAACCGCAAGCAAAGAGAAGAGAACTATCCAAGCAAAGATATTGATAAAAAAGGACTATGAGTTGGAAAGAAAATAGAGACCTATGAATCCTATTTTTACGAGCCTTTTAATTTTTCTATTACATCTTTGTAATTAATTTTAAAGAGGAATTGTAGGGAGGCTTAATGACAAATTAAACTGTAATTCATTTGCAATGATTTTCAATTGCAATGTGAGATATAAGTTCTTTTTCTGAAGGGCTAAAAATAGTTTTCACAATAAAAAAAAGCTTGATTTCATTTTAAAATCAAGCTTTTCCAGACAAATCTTTTAATTTGTCACCTTTCCCCTCTCATTTTTTATGCATTTAGTAACAGATAAAATAGGTTCTGTTATTTCTTGTTCATTGATGTGGGGGGCTAAAAAAGGAAACAAAACACTGTTCCACAATTTATTAGTTTATTAGATTCTTATTCTTTAATCTGTTTCTGGAAGACCATTTTTCCCTTTTCTAGGAGCATAGGATGAATGCATTATTTTCC
>JABJNS010000024.1 GCA_018664745.1 Flavobacteriales bacterium
ATACCATGATTAAAACTGAAAAAGGAAAAACTATCCTCTTACAATTTGATGTACATACAGGAAGACCTTATTCTAGGATAAATAAAGTTGTTGGCACAAAAGCAGTACATGATGGCTACCCAAGTCGCTTGTATATTGAAGGAGAAAAACCTGAATATTGGGGACACAATTGGTTGGAAGAAAAGGCGTATAAGGAATACAAAAGCAAGTACCAACACCCAATAATAAAGAAACTAAAAACTGTTAGCCAAGGCTTTAAACAAGGGCATGGCGGCATGGATTTTATTATGATTTATCGTTTGGTAAAATGCCTGAATTTAGGATTACCACTAGATATAAATGTATACGATAGTATTCTGTGGAGTGCCATTACTCCTCTTTCTGAACTTTCGGTAGCTGCCAATAGTCAATCCATTATTGTACCTGATTTTACAGGAGGAACTTGGAGAAAAGAAAACCCATTGGAGATTATAAGGGAAGTTTAACCCCTAACCTTTCACTCATTCCTTTATTGCCCTGCAATCCTCCAGTGTGTATAACAAGAATTGAACTTCTTATTGGAAAATAATCTTTTGCTACTAAATCCAGAATTCCTAGCATCATTTTTCCAGTATAGATAGCATCTAAAGGAATATTATGTGTAGTATTAAACTCATTTATAAACTGAACTAAATCTTTACTTACTTTAGCATAACCACTTCCAAAATAATTAGTTATAAATTTATAATTATTTGTATTAGTCCAGTTTTCAATATCATTTTCTAATACATCAATTCCTTTAATAGCTGGAAAACCAATTACGGTTTGCTTATCAGCTGAAGCATTAATAATTCCAGAAATTGTACCACCAGTACCCACTGCACAACAAATATAATCTTGGGTATCACTCTCCTCTAAAATTTCAGCTGCTCCTTGTATTGCCAACTCATTTGTACCTCCTTCAGGAATCAAATAAAAGTCACCAAACTGTACTTCTAGTTTGTCTAAAAATTCAGGAATTGCTTTCTCTCGGTAATCACTCCTACTCACATAATGTAACTCCATACCGTTTTCCTCAGCAAATTGCAAAGTAGGGTTCAAAGGTAAATGTTCCTCACCTCTTATAATCCCTATGCTTTTAAAACCCTTTTCCTTTGCTGCAAAAGCAGTAGCCGCAATATGATTGGAATACGCTCCACCAAAAGTCAATAGTGTTTTAAACCCTTGTTTTTGGGCTTCAAGCAGGTTATATTTTAATTTGAACCATTTATTCCCAGAAACAAAAGGGTGTACCTTGTCAATACGCTTAATAAATAAGCGAACTTCCTTCTCTTTTAAAAGTGGTATTGATATTTCCTGAGTTTCTATTTTCATTCGTGCAAATATCGTAAATTCGCCAACCCTATGAAAGGATTTTCAAAAATAGACAAACTAGATAAGGATGAGTATTATCATTCCAAGGAAGGCTATATTATTTTTACTGAAAAATACCATTTAAAGAGAGGGTATTGTTGCAATAATAATTGTAAGCATTGTCCGTATAAAAAAGAAATAAAGAATAAAAATGACAAATCTTAAACAAGCCATTTTACAAGGAATCCCATCAGAACTTCCTGCAAAAAAAAACATAAATCCTAGTGTTAGTCATGCCCCTAACCGAAAGGATATCCTAAACAAAGAAGAAAAGGAACTAGCTATTCGTAATGCTTTGCGTTATTTTCCTGAGCATATGCATAGCGTATTAGCACCTGAATTTGCTGAGGAACTTAAAACTTACGGAAGAATTTATATGTATCGTTTTATGCCTAACTATGAAATAAAAGCAAGGCATCTGGAGGATTTTCCACACAAGAGCAAACAAGCAGCTGCTATACAAATGATGCTTTCTAATAATTTGGATGATGCTATTGCACAACATCCTGAGGAATTAATTACTTATGGAGGAAATGGAGCTGTATTCCAAAACTGGGCTCAATACCTTTTAAGCATGCAGTATTTAGCAGAAATGACTGATGAGCAAACCCTAGTAATGTATTCTGGGCATCCTATGGGTTTATTTCCATCACATAAAGATGCTCCTAGAGTTGTAGTTAGTAATGGAATGATGATTCCTAACTATTCTAAACCTGATGATTGGGAAAAATTTAATGCCTTAGGCGTTACACAATACGGACAAATGACTGCAGGTTCGTTCATGTATATTGGTCCGCAAGGAATTGTACACGGAACAACAATTACAGTATTAAATGCCGCACGAAAAATTGATGCTACAGCTAAAGATTTGAGCGGTAAGATATTTGTTACTGCTGGCCTTGGCGGAATGTCTGGAGCACAGCCAAAAGCAGGAGTAATTGCTAAAGGAGTCTGCATTGTTGCAGAAGTAAACCCACAGGCAACTTACAAAAGGCATGAACAAGGTTGGGTAGATGAAGTGCTTACAGATTTAGACAAATTACTAGATAGAGCAATTGCAGCAAGAGAAAATAAAGAGGCTGTTTCTATCGCTTATGATGGTAACATAGTTGACCTTTGGGAAAGAGTTGTTGAAAGAGAAATTCATATTGAAATTGGATCGGACCAAACCTCATTACACAACCCATGGGCAGGAGGATATTACCCTGTTGGAATGAGCTATGAGGCTGCCAATGAAATGATGGCAAACAATCCTAAGCAGTTTAAAAAAGAAGTGCAAAAAACTTTGGTTCGCCATACTAATGCAATCAATACTTTAAGCGAAAGAGGAATGTACTTTTTTGACTATGGAAATGCCTTTTTATTAGAAGCAAGCCGTGCTGATGCGGATATATTAAAACCAAATGGAGATTTTAAATACCCATCTTATGTACAGGATATTATGGGGCCTATGTGCTTTGACTATGGCTTTGGACCTTTTAGGTGGGTTTGTGCATCTAATGACCCTAAGGATTTAGCAATAACAGACAAAATTGCTTGTGAGGTACTAGAAGAAATTATGAAACACTCCCCTGCTGAAATTCAGTTACAAATGAGTGATAACATCAATTGGATAAAAGCAGCTGGAGAAAATAAAATGGTAGTTGGTTCACAAGCAAGAATTTTATATGCTGATGCTGAAGGAAGAATGAAAATTGCTGAAGCCTTTAACAATGCTATTGCTAGTGGAGAGCTTTCTGCCCCTGTAGTTTTGGGGCGTGACCATCATGATGTATCAGGAACAGATTCTCCTTACAGAGAAACATCCAATATTTATGATGGCTCACAGTTTACTGCTGATATGGCTATCCATAATGTTATTGGGGATAGTTTTAGAGGGGCAACTTGGGTTTCTATCCACAATGGTGGTGGTGTTGGCTGGGGAGAAGTAATCAATGGTGGTTTCGGTATGTTGCTAGATGGTACTGCTGATGCGGATAGAAGATTAAAATCCATGCTGTTTTGGGATGTAAATAATGGAATCTCTAGAAGAAGTTGGGCAAGAAACAAAGAAGCCAACTTTGCAATTGAACGAGCTATGCAAATGAATCCTGACCTAAAAGTAACTATGCCAAGCACAGCTGATGATAGTTTAATAAATTCATTAGATTTGTAAAATGTCTACAATCGTAAACCCTTCCATTTTTAAATTCTTAAATGACCTTAAGAAAAATAATACTAGAGAATGGTTTGCAGATAACAAAGACTACTACCTTAAAGAAGAAGAGAAAATTAAGGAATTCTTTACTACTATTAATGATGAGTTATCAAAAATAGACAATATAGGAGGAATGAAAGCCTATAGAATTTATAGAGATATTCGTTTTTCGAAAGACAAAACACCATACAAAACCTACAGAAGCTGTAGTTATAAAAGAGCCACTGAAGCCTTAAGAGGAGGATATCATTTGGAGATCACCCCTGGAGGAAGTTTTTTAGCTGCTGGATTTTGGCAACCTAACAAAGAAGATTTATTCAGAATCAGAAAGGAGTTTGAGATGGATAGCACTATCATTAGAAGAATACTTAATACTAGTGATTTAAAAAATAAATTTAATGGCTTTCACGCTTGGAAAACACTTAAAGTGGCTCCATCAGGGTTTGATAAAAACCACCCTAACATTGGCTTAATTAGAAAAAAGGACTTTATCGTATTGCGTAAGTTTACGGACAAGGAAGTGCTATCCAAAGACTTCCATAGCACTATAATTGATTCCTTTAAAGCAGTACGCCCATTCTTTAACTACATGAGTGATGTACTCACCACCAACCTAAATGGTGAATCTATTTTAGAGGAATAGAGTTATACATTATACCAAATGTGCACACCAACCCTCAGAAATTGGTTTTAGGTAAGTGTTAAGTTCAGCTTTTGTAAGTATGGTAAGGTCGTAAAACAAAGTATTAGCAGTAGCTATACTTCCCAATCTAAAAGAAGGGATACATTGTATTTCATTACCTATCTTGCAAAATACATTCAAACGATTCATTAAAGAAATAGAAAGTTCCTTTTCTAATGCCTGTATTGTTTGCTGTAGTGTATCAATAGAACAACCACTTGCTGCATTCACAGTCTCATCTAAAGCAACCACAATAAAATGGTTCTCTAAAATAGTTACTCCAGCCTTTAAAGGCACTTTGTGTGCATTCCACCCTTTTAGGTGTTCAGCAATATAATTACTAATATGGTTTTGTTGCTCAGTAGTTAAAGCTTTTTCAGAAGCATATACCCAAATACGAGAGGATTCTGGTAGTGTATTGAAATCAGCTAACATTACAGGTTTTCTGCAATCAGTTCAGCAATATCTTTCACCTGTGCTGCTCCTTCATTTACGGCTTTTACTCCATCCGTCATCATAGTATTACAAAATGGACATCCAGTTGCAATAATATCAGCCTTTAAATCCAAAGCTTCTTCAGTACGATTGATGTTAATGTCTTGAGCACCATTTTCTGGCTCCTTAAACATTTGCGCTCCACCAGCTCCACAACAGAATGATTTACGCTTACTTCTTTTCATTTCAACCAACTCCACTCCTAAGGATTTAATCAATTCCCTTGGAATATCATATACATTATTTGCCCTACCCAAATAACATGGATCGTGATAAGTAATCTTTGTTCCTTTTAAGTTTCCAGTTATATTTAATTTTCCTTCTGCTAAAAGCTCTGCAATAAACTCAGTGTGATGTTGTACTTTATAATCACCACCCAAACCTTTGTATTCGTTTTTAAGGGTATTGTATGAATGAGGGCAAGTAGTTACAATACGCTTAACATTGTATGCGTTCATCACCTCAATATTCATCATTGCTTGCATTTGGAACAAAAACTCATTTCCTGCACGCTTTGCAGCATCTCCACTAGATGATTCTTCAGAACCTAACACCCCAAAGTTTACTTCTGCTTTATTCATAATCTGAACAAATGCTCTTGTTATTTTCTTTGCTCTATCATCAAAACTACCAGCAGAACCTACCCAAAATAGGATTTCAGCTTCTTTACCTTCAGCCATAAACTCGGCCATTGTTTTTACTTGTAATTCACTCATTGTATTATGATTTAAAAACTTGAATAGATACTTCTTTCTCTACTAAGTCGGTAAATTTCCCATCAAAACGAGTAGCACGCACAATATGATTATCTACCCAATGGTAATTCCCTCCTCTTGGTTTTCCCATTAAAAGCCCATGATATTTAAACCCATTTGCTTTTAACCAAACCTCAGTTACTTCTCTATGCTCCTCTACTCTTGAAGTGAAAAAGCTAATATAATGCCCTTGTTCATACCACTTGTTTAAAGTCTCTAAAGCATCAGGATATAATGCAGCAGTAGCCATTCTTTCTGGCTCCTCATTTGGAATATCATCACAAATAGTACCATCAATATCAATCAGATAGTTTTTAATATCATCTGGTAATACAGGAGAAATTAATTCTCCATCAACTTTCTTTTCTACTAATCTATTCATCTTTCCAATTTAATCTATCGACTGCCGAGAATTGCCAAGGCGCTCCATTATTTTCAACATTTGTAAACATCATATTCAGCTCGGTTGGTGCAGCTGATTGCTCCATTACTAAATATCTTCTCATATCCATAATGATGGATAATGGATCTAACTCAATAGGGCAAGCATCTGTACATGCATTACAACTCGTACATGCCCATAATTCTTCTGCTGTAATATAATCCCCCAATAAAGCTTTAGTATCCTCCTCTCCTTTTCGTTTGTTGTCTGCTATCTCAGTAATTCTATCTCTCGTATCCATCATCACCTTCCTTGGTGAAAGTAATTTACCAGTATGATTTGCAGGACAATTATCCGTACACCTTCCACATTCCGTACAACTATAAGCATTTAATAATTGTACCCAATTTAAATCAGTAGCATCCTTTGCACCAAAAGATTCGGGAGCAGGAACAGCAACTGGTGGTGCAGCATATGGATCTGCATTTGGGTCCATCATTAATTTTACCTCATTAGTAACTGATTCCAAATTAGTAAACTGCCCTAAAGGGTTTAAATTTGCAAAGTAAGTACTAGGGAATGCAAAGAAAATATGCAAATGTTTAGAAATAAGGACATAATTCATAAATCCTAAAATTCCAATGATATGAAACCACCAAGTAAAACGCTCTAAAGCTATTAAAGTAGAAGTTTCCATGCTACTAAAAAGAGGCTGTAAATATTGACTTATAGGAATAGAAAATGAAGTTGTATAATGTTCAGCACCTGCAGCAATTAACAAGCTATCAGTAGCATTCATAATTAAGAATGCTGACATCAATAAAATTTCAAAAACTAAAATAAGATTCGCATCAGTTCTTGGCCAAGCAGTCATTTCCTTACTCCAAAAACGCTTTATTCTAACTATGTTTCTTCTAACCAAAAAGATAACACAAGCCACTAATACTAGAATTGCTAATATTTCAAATGAGCCAATTAAGAAGTTATACAACCCTAATGGAATTACTGAAGCTAAGAATCTATGGGTTCCAAATATCCCATCTACTACTATCTCAATCACCTCAATATTGATGATAAGGAAACCTAAATAAACTATGATGTGTAAAACCCCAGCAATTGGTCTTCTTGTCATTTTTGATTGTCCCATAGCAACACGGAACATATTTTTCCATCTATCAGTTGGTTTATCTGACCTATCAATATCTCTACCTAGTTTTATATTCGCAATAATTCTATTTAAATTTCTTATGAAAAAACCAATAGCAATTACAAATACAACTAAGAATATTAAGTTTGAAACTCCCATTTTTTATTTTTTTGATTTTGGTTCTACATAAGACTTACTTCCCCCAATAATTGAGAAGTTAACATATCTACTTGGGTGTCGTTTAATATCTTCCAATAACTCAGCTAATTCACGAGTAGATTTTTCAAAATTAGCATATATTTTATCATCTTTAAGCAATAAACCTATACTTCCTTCTCCATTATTTATTTTAGCAGTAATATCACTTACATTCTTTAATGCTGTTGCAATATCAGCTTTAGCTAATGAATCAGAAAGAGTAGAAAAATTAGTCAATATATTTTTAATTTCTCCATTACTACTTTCCAAATTACTAGTAATAGATGCTAAGTTTGAAATCACCTTAGTAATTCGTTCATCATTTACAGCAACCATACTATCTACCTTTATCATTGTTTCGGACATCAATGAAAAAGTTTTATCTAAACTTTGTAAA
>JABJNS010000192.1 GCA_018664745.1 Flavobacteriales bacterium
GATGTCATACTTATCTCTCCAATCACTACTAGCTACTGGGTTTCCTTCTTCATCATGATTTATATCAGCAACATTAGTCCAATCTCCAATTTTTTGTTCATGGATAAATTTCTTCCAGTCTGCTTTGTCAAATTCTGTTGCAACTGCAAATGTTTCAATATTATATTCTGCAGCAATTAGTGAATCAATATCATGTTTTACTTTTGGTATTTCTTTTTTACAATGCCCACAAGTTGGACCATAAAATACAAGTACAGTGTAATCAGCATTTATTGCCTGTAGAGTGTGTAGATTTCCTATTGTATCTTTCATGAAAGGCCTGCCATAAAAATCAAGAAATTCTGATGCTTTTCTTCCAATTAGGTTAGGAGCAATTTTTTGAGCTCTATCTGCAATTTTAATTAGTTGAGTTGAATCTACCCAGTCACATTGATTAGTGATGTAATATTTTTCAACCATATGTACAAACACCGCATCCATTCCCATAATTTTTGATCTTTCATAAGTAGAAGTTATGTAAGAAACTACATATTGAAATATATCTCCGTTTGCTTTAGAAAGCTCAATAAGTACATCAGCTGAAACATTGATAGAATCAGGATGTTTTGCCGTTAATTTGTCAAGGTATTGATCCATCTTATTGTAGAAGATTGGTGTTCTTAGCATTCTTTCGTCAGAAAAATCAATGTTATCCCAAAAGTGTTTTTTGTAAAAACGGTATGGGAAAGTTTTATCAGGACTTCCTGTGCTATCTAAAGGAGATTCTGGTATTTCAATTTCAGTGGTTGCTGTAACAATTTTTGAGAAAAATTTATCAGCATTATTTTTCATGAAATCTGAACGGAATTTTTTAACCTTTGAATCAATAGCAGTTGCTTTTTCTTGTAATGATTTTTTTATATCACCTTCAGCAGTTTCTAATTGTTGTCTTATTGGAGTTACTTCTTTTTGCATTTGAGTAATGAAGTTTAAGTACTCATAAAAAGGTGGGTTTTCCTTAGAGTTTTTAAAAGTCATACCTCCAATTAAATCATTAAGATTTGTGCTGAATGAAAAGTGTTGTTCTGACACAATAATGTCAAAATATTGTTGGTTGGAAAGCACTACTAAGTACATTCCTCCAGGCAATACCTTTTTACTTTTAAATGAAAATTTTCCATTTAATACTTCTGCAGTATCAGTTGCATATTGTTTTCCTCCAAAATAATAGGCTAGCATCACAGTTGAATCTTGTAATCCAACTATTTCACCATTAATTGTATGACCTTCTTTTTTTTGTTGTAAAAGTTCAGCTAAAGTTTGTGCGTTTATGGAAACTGAAAGTGTTATAAAAGATAAAAAGAGTAATAAATTTTTCATATTAATTTTAAGTAATTTTAATTTAAGTTCGCAAAATTAGCAATCATAACGAATAATGCAAAAAACTATTGTTTGTTTTTAAGATAACCTTCTAAAAATACAACACCTATAATTACACAACTACCAATATAAAAGGAAGTGCTCATGAGTTCAGTATCTCCAAAAATTAAAAGTGCAAGAATAATGCTGTAAATTGGTTCCAAGTTAACAGCCATAATTAATGAATAAGGGGTTATATGTCGCATTATCTCTGTCATCCAAACAAAAACTAATGCTGTGCAAAGTGTACCTAAAATTATAAGATAACTAAAGTCTGTTGTTGAAATGGTTGATGTGAAAACCGAATAGTCCTCTTGGAAAACTAAAATCCCACTAATTATTAATAATCCAGAAAGCATTTCAATCATAGTAATTTTTGCAGCACCTACTTTATTAATATATTTTGCATTGAATAAAGTAAATAAAGTACCTAAAAAAGCAGCCATTATTCCATAAAAATAACCCCAGAAATACTGGGTCTCAGTTCCCATTACAAAGCCTAAAGCTCCAAGTACAATTATTCCCATCACTACTTCATATCCTAATAGTTTTCGTTTAAAAAAAAATGGTTCAATTAAAGCTGAAAAAAGGGAGGATGTTGCCAAACAAACTACAGCTACTGATACAGTTGATACTTTTATTGATTCAAAAAAACATAACCAATGAAAGGTTACAAGGGTACCAACTCCTAATATTCCAAAGAAATCTTTTTTATTAACGCTAAACAATTGTTTCTTAAATGCTAAGAAAATAGCAAGACTTAAAAAAGCAATCCCCATTCTATACCAAACTAAATGAATGGCACTTAAAGAAATTAATTTCCCAAAGACACCTGTTAAACCTAATACAACTACCATTAGATGTAGAGAGTAGTTTTTGTGTTTTTCAAGCAGTTTGTACATTATTAATTTAAATTTGTGCAATAATACAATATAAGAATGAAGATAATTATTTCACCAGCTAAAAAAATTGCAACTGATAATTTTGTAAAAGAAGGAACTTCAATTCCTTTTTTAAAAGAAACAAAATATCTAGTAGAAGAGTTGCAAACTTACTCTGTTGATGAGATAAAATCGTTAATGAAATTGAGTGATAATTTAGCTCAGTTGAATTGGCAGAGATTCCAAGATTGGAATACTAATGATGTTGGACAGGCTCTATTGATGTTTCAAGGGGATGTTTATCAAGGATTAAGAGCTGAAACTTTTAGTAAAGATGATTTTGATTTTGCACAAGAAAATTTACGGATATTATCAGGGTTTTATGGTTTGTTAAAACCAAAAGATTTAATTTTCCCTTACCGATTAGAAATGGGAACAAAACTTAAAACAAGTAAAGGGAAAAATTTGTATGAGTTTTGGGGTGAAAAATTATATCAGTCACTTAAAGCTGAGCTATTAGAAGGAGAAGAAATTATTAACCTAGCATCTCAGGAATATAGTAAGGCAATACATTTAAAAAAAATTAGCAACCCTATAATTACTCCTGTATTTAAGGATTATAAGAATGGAAAATTAAAAGTAATCTCATTTTTTGCTAAAAAAGCAAGAGGAGAGATGGTTAACTTTATTATTACAAATAAAATTAAAAAAGTGCAAGAATTAAAAGCGTTCACTAATTTGGGTTATCAATTTTCTCAGGTAACTGAAGAGGGAGAGCTTCTGTTTTCTAGGTAGTATTTTGATTGAATAAGGAATATATCAAAAATAATTTCCTGTTTTATTTTTTGTTTTTTATTGATTATATTTACCGCTTAATCAAATAAAATACCATGAAAAAAATATATACTTTATTATTAGCTGCTTTTCTAATTAATATCACAATAAATGTTTCTGCACAAACAGCTCCATGTACACTTGTTGGTGCAGTAGTTACTGTTCCTTATTCAGCA
>JABJNS010000025.1 GCA_018664745.1 Flavobacteriales bacterium
GCACCCATAGTAAAAATATCACGATTAATACCACCAACACCAGTAGCAGCCCCTTGATAAGGTTCTAATGCTGAAGGATGATTGTGAGATTCAATTTTAAAACAACATGCTAATCCATCACCAATATCCACTAATCCTGCATTCTCCTCTCCAGCCTCTACTAACATATGAGGTCCATCTTTTGGTAATTTCTTAAGCCAAACAATTGAGTTTTTGTATGAACAATGCTCTGACCACATAATAGCAAATACACTTAACTCACAAAAGTTAGGTGTTCTTCCTAAAATCTCAATAATTCTATCAAATTCCTCTGGACGCAATCCCATTTCTTGGGCTTGATCTAAAGTTGCTAAAGTAAGTGTTGCCTGTGATGACATATTATAATTTTTAATTAGGGTGCAAAAATAGTTTTTTTAGATGGTAAATAGTTTACTAAACATAAAATTAGTTTAGTGTTTTTAACATCTTTTTAAATAGCTGAATTTAAAATATCTTAGGATTGTAATATTCAGGTATTTTCCCCTTTACACCCTTGTATTGTTCTTGTATAAAAAGCATGTCTTTTTCAAAATCACCACAAGGCATAAAATCACACATAATTCCAATTTCCTTTTTTTCGTAATCCATTTTTAATAATAAAATAGGAACATTTGCTTTTACAGCAATATGATAGAAGCCAGTTTTCCATTTTTCAACTCGTGTTCTTGTTCCCTCAGGAGCAATACCAATATTAATAGCAGTACTCTTATTTATCATTTCCACCACTTGTTCAACAACATTATGTTTGGCCTTTCTGTAAACAGGAATTCCTCCATTCCACTTCAACAATGTTCCTAAAACAGGTAAGAAAAGCTCACTTTTAATCAAGTACTGAGGATGAATACCAATAATATAAGCATAGCATCTGCCAATAAAAAAGTCCCAGTTGGAAGTATGAGGGGCAGTAATCACCATACATTTATTAGGATAAGTATGAGTTCCTATAACTTTCCATCCATTTAATTTAAACAGCAACTTTGATAATAATCGTTTCATCATAAATATTTTTACAAAGAAAAAACATTTTATAGTTATATCAGCAAAAATTGTAAGTTTGCATCACAAAAAATAATTTACTATGAAAGCAAAACAAATTGCACTTATACTTATTCCTTTAAACATTATCCTAGCTTACTTTGTGTACAACAGCATAAACAGTGAGGTAGAATTTCAAGCAGTAGCGAAAGTAAGAATAGCTGAAAATGTACAAAAACTAAAAGACTTAAGACAAGTACAAATTGCTTACAAAAAAGTAAATAATACCTATGCTAATAACTTTGAGTCCTTACTTGATTTCTTAGAAAATGATTCCATGGCAATTGTAAAAGCAATTGGGGAAACTCCTGATTCTTTAACTGATGTACAGGCATTGGAACTAGGAATTATTAGCCGTGACACTGCCTATGTATTGGCAAAAGAAACTGTATTTGATGAAGCTTATCTAAGCAGTAGAAATGAAGATTTTGCTTTGGATTTAGCAACTTTAACTAATGTACCTCATTCTAACGAAAGCTATTCAGTAGATGCAGGAATGGTGGAAAAAGGAAAAGTAGCTGTACAGGTATTTGAAATTTCAACAACTTATGGTGCTGTATTTACAGGACTTGATGCTGAAAATAAAAGTTACGAATTGGATAAATCATTAAAAGTAGGATCAATGGATGAAGCTTCTTTAAATGGAAACTGGGGAGAGTAATCCTATAAGCATACAGTCAGACAATTTTAACATTGCCTTAGCGAATAGCTACCATTTATCTATACAATTAGGGCTTTCACATTTTTCCTATTGTTTGCTAAACACAACTACCTTTACTTATGATTATGCTAAAAAATACAGCATCTCATCTGCTAAAGATATAGCAACTGAAATTACAGAAATCATAAATAATGATGCTATTATAAAAGCTGAGTTTTCCTCACAATCAGTAGCGTTTGTAAATTCTCCTAGCACACTAGTACCTAGTACACTTTACAAGGAAGAAAAAGCTGAAACACTTTTAAATTTTAACAGTCAGGTGAACGGGAAAATATTAACTGACAAAATCCCTTCCCAAAAAGCACATTTAATATATGCTGTACCCGAAAGTATTGTAAGTATTGTAAGTAACTTTTTCCCTAAAGCAAAACAGAAAGCTCAAGAGAGCATACTTATTCAGCAGTACAGCCAATTAAATACTGATTCTGAAAAAGCTTATCTTTACTTGAATGAACAAAAAGTAGGGATTACAGTTTTTAAAGGAGATAAATTAATCTTTAACAATACATTTGAGTATACTACTAAAGAGGACTTGCTTTATTATACTCTATTCAGTTTTGAACAACTGAAACTATCTACTGAAACTATTGATGTAACCGTATTTGGTACAATTGAAAAGAATGATGAATACTTCAATTTATTGTATGATTATATTCGTAATGTAAAGTTGGGAAAAAGACCACATCAGTTTACTTTTCCTGGTGTATTTAACAGCATAGCTCAACACAAATACTTTGGACTATTCACACAAGTATTATGCGTATAATTTCAGGAACACATAAAGGAAGAAGGTTAATGGCACCTAGTTCATTACCTGTTCGCCCTACTACCGACAGAGCAAAAGAAGCACTTTTCAATATTCTTCAAAACCTTTATTTTTTTGAACATAAAAATGTATTGGATTTATTTTCAGGTACTGGAAATATAGCTTACGAATTTGCATCAAGAGGTTGCGAAAAAGTATTGGCTGTGGACAACAATTACAATTGCATAAACTATATTGAAGAAACGGCTAAGGATTTAGATTTCAATATTTCTACTATTAAGTCCGATTGCTTACAATACCTTAAGGGGTGTAAACAAGAATTCAATTTTATTTTTGCTGACCCTCCTTATGATTATGATAATTATCAGGAATTAAAATCCTTAATTATTGAAAATAATTTAATTAAAAAAGATGGTGTTTTAATAATTGAACACGACAAGGACACAGAATTTGAAGGCGAAAACCTTGAAGTAAGAAAATACGGAACGGTACACTTTAGTATTTTCTCATTTTAATAGCAGGGCGATAACCCAACAAACTCAATCTAAAACTGTATTTGCTTGCTAAAAGCAAGTTTATTTTACTATTTTTGAGCATGTCAAAAACTGCAATTTTCCCAGGATCGTTTGCTCCATTTACTGTTGGACATCAATCCATAGTAGATAGAGCCCTACCCTTATTTGATAAAATAATTATCGCAATAGGAATTAATGGAGAGAAAAATCAATATTTTTCTATTGAGGAACGCATGAACTGGATAGAGTCAGTGTACAAAAATAATCCTAAAATTGAAGTAAAACGATATGAGGGATTGACAGTAGATTTCTGCAAAAAAGAAAATGCAAATTACATCCTTAGAGGGCTAAGGGATTCACACGATTTTAAGTTTGAAAAAAACATTGCCCAAATGAATAAAGAATTAAATGCAACTATTGAAACTATCTTTATCATAACCCCTCCTGAAATTTCTCATATCTCCTCCTCTATCATTCGTGATATCATAAAAAATGGTGGTGATGTAAGTAAATTTATACCCAAAGAAATAGACCTTTAAAATTATATAAAATGAAATTGAAAAACCTACTTATAGTTGCCTTAGCAACTTTACTTTTTGCTTGTACAAACACCAAAAATAATCATATTATTATTAGTGGTACAATTACTAATCCTAAGGGGGATACCGTTAAATTTATAGTTCAAAAAAACACTTACACCACTACTCTAACGGATGACAATCATTTTTCAATTATCTTACCAATTGATTCGGCAACTTACCTTAGCTTTTATCATGGTGATGAAAGTACTCCCATGTACTTAAAAGGAGGAGAAAGTGTTAATTTAACAATTGATACTGAGTTTTTTGATGAAACAATTAATTATGAAGGATCTGTTGAATCCTCCTACCTAGCCCAAAAATATTTACTGGGAGAAGAAGCTAATATATACGGACAACTATTCACTACTGAAAAAGAAGAATTCATCACAAATTTGAATATGCATATTGCTAAAGTAGAACAAGAACTCTCTACCGTTAATAATGAAGCATTTGTTGCTGCTGAAAAAGAAAACAATGTAAAAATGCTTGAGTATTATGTTGAAAAAATAGAAGCTATTGCAAACTTACCACAAATAGGAGAACCTGCAATTGACTTTACTTATCCTGATAAAGAAGGAAATGAATTTTCACTTTCTACTTTTAAAGGTAGCTTAGTATATGTTGATGTTTGGGCTACTTGGTGCGGACCTTGTAAGGCTGAAATTCCTGCTTTAAAAATTTTAGAACACGATTACCAAAATAACAACATCACTTTCCTAAGTGTATCAGTTGATACTGACAAAGAAGCATGGCTGAATATGGTAGCTGACAAGCAATTGGGTGGCGTGCAACTATGGGCGAATGGCTGGACAAAAATCACAAAAGATTATGCAATAAATGGTATACCAAGATTTATGCTTTTTGATGCTAATGGAAATGTAATTTCCTTAGATGCTCCAAGACCTTCTTCTGATAAAATCAGAGGATTAATTGAAGCTAACTTATAAACCAAATGAAAAAGACATTCCTTTTTCTATTGTTTTGCATTCCCTTTATTGGTTTAGCACATGGGGTACCAGAAGCAACTATTAAGGCAATGGCTAATGCTTCAACCTTGGACTATATTTATTTTGGGGCAACCCATATGATTACAGGATACGATCATATATTATTCCTAATTGGAATTGTATTTTTTCTATCCAATTATATGGATATTTTCAAATTTATAACTGCATTTACCATTGCACATTGCATTACTTTAATTTTTGCTACTTTTTATGGAATAACTGCCAATGCTTATTTGGTTGATGCAGTAATTGCTTTTAGTGTTATCTATAAAGGATTTGAAAACTTAGATGGTTTTAAGAAGTATTTTTCAACCAGGGCGCCTAACTTAGTTTTAATGGTATTTATCTTTGGATTAATTCATGGATTTGGCCTTTCAACAAAACTGCAAGATGTAGCAGTAGCTACTGGAGTAAACTTATCATTAGTACAAATATTATCTTTTAACTTAGGAGTAGAATTTGGGCAAATTGCTGTACTAATTATTGTTTTCTTGCTTATAAAACTGATTAATGAAACAGTATTTGACAAGATAGCAAAATTCTCCAATTTGGCTTTAGTGGTGGCAGGTGCTTGCTTAATAGTTTTTCAATTGCATGGTTATTTTACTGACCATAGTCACCACCACACTAAATATATTGAAACGGAGGAGGTTGAGAACAAACCACACAAACATGATGATGGGCACGAGCATGTACATCCAAAAACGCATTAAACTATGTCAGGAGGTTCTATTCAAAATATGATGAACACCTTAAAGAATAACAGGATTCTTTTAGGAACCAAAAGAGGTTTATTCAAAACTAAATTTCAAATACTTAGAGAAGATTACAAAACTGCTACAAATATTATTATCAAAGGTAATATAGCTACAAAAGAAGAGCTTTCTGAAATTAGAAAAAAAGTTCTTCAAGAAAGAAAAAGAGAAAATAAAATCCAGCTTACTATTTTTTCTCTTATATTTCTAGTCATTAGTAGTTTCACTTATTCAATGCTAACTAATAGAGTTAATAATACGCCCCTTCATTTAGAAAAAAGCAATGAACTTACTCAAGTTAATTATAACGAAAGTATGGCAATGGGACAACAATTATTAGACGACAAGAAATGGTTCTATGCAGGTGGCTATTTTGAAAATGCATTATTACAAATACCAAATGACTTTTCAGCATCATATAACCTAACTCTAGCCTATTGTGAATTATGTTATACTAAAAATCAAGCTTGTGAAAAAGCCAATTCTACAATTAATGAATTAAGCAAAAACAATCCAAATAGTGATGATTTGAAAATACTAAAAGCAAAATACTTAGAATAAACTACTTCAAAAACTCAACTAATTTTGCTACTGCCCTTCCTCTGTGGCTAATTGCTCCTTTTTCTTGTTTTGACATTTCAGCAAAAGTAATTTCATAATTTTCAGGAGTAAAGATAGGGTCGTAACCAAACCCTTCTGCCCCACTTTTAGTTTTTGTAATCTTCCCATTACACTCTCCTTCAAACAAATTTTCTTCTCCCTTTATAATCAGTGCAATTACTGTTCGGAACTTTGCATTTCTGTTCTCCTCATTTTCTAATTTAGTCAATACCTTTTGCATATTGTCTTCTGCTTTGCAATCCTCACCTGCATAACGGGCTGAATACACTCCAGGCTCTCCATTTAGAGCCTCAATCTCTAAGCCAGTATCGTCAGCAAAACAATTGTATCCATAATTATCGTATACATATTTTGCTTTTTGCAAAGCATTCCCTTCCAAAGTAGGATTTGTTTCAGGCAATTCCTCATTACAATTAATTTCCTTTAAACTTAAAATCTCAATACCTTGTGGAACTAAAGCTTGAATTTCTGATAATTTATTAGGATTGTTGGTAGCAAAGACTAGTTTCATTTATTCGTGATGATAAGGTTCGTTATTCAAGATTGTGTATCCTCTATATATTTGTTCTACAAAAAACAGGCGTACCATTTGGTGTGAAAAAGTCATTTTTGACAAAGATAATTTTTCGTTTCCTCTAGCATATACATCTGATGAAAAACCATAAGCACCTCCAATAACAAATACCAAACGCTTTTTCCCACTCAACATCCAGCTTTGTAATTTCTGTGCAAATTTAGGAGATGTAAAATCTTTTCCTTTATCGTCCAACAACACTAAATGATCAGAATTTTGTAAATGCTTTAAGATTAATTCTCCCTCCCTTTTCATAAGCTCAGCATTCGAAAAATTCTTAGCATTTTTAAGGTTTGGAATTTCAAGCATCTCAAATTGTGTATAATGTTTCAAGCGTTTTTGATATTGAGCAATGCCGTCTAACAAATACTTTTCTGATGTCTTTCCTATAGTGAGTAATACAATCTTCATTTTTTGTATTTTTGGCAATATTAATAATTTTGATTGTATGATAGAGAAAGACCTTAAAAACTTTATAAATAATGCACTAAAGGAAGATGTAGGTGATGGTGATCATACTTCATTAGCTAGTATTCCAGCTAACGCAACTAGCAAAGCACATTTACTTGTAAAGGATGATGGTGTAATTGCAGGGATAGAACTCGCAAAAATGATTTTAAAAGAGGTAGATTCTTCCCTAGAAATAGAACAATTTCTGCAAGATGGGGATAAAGTTAAATTTGGCGATATTGCTTTTATTGTAAAGGGAAATTCTATCTCAATTTTAACTGGGGAACGCTTAGCCCTTAACTGCATGCAACACATGAGTGCAATTGCTACAAAAACGGCTTACCTTAACACCTTAATTGAAGGTACTGATTGTAAACTATTAGATACAAGAAAAACTACTCCCCTAAACCGTACCATTGAAAAGTGGGCAGTAAAAATTGGAGGGGGTGTAAACCATAGGTTTGGCCTTTACGATATGATTATGATAAAAGATAATCATATTGACTTTGCAGGAGGAATTTCCAATGCAATACAAAAAACTAAAACCTATCTTGCTGACAAAAACAAAAACCTTGATATAATTGTAGAGGCTAGAGGTATAACGGAAGTAAATGAGATACTTGCTGAAGGAGGAATAAAACGAATTCTGTTGGATAATTTTGATTACAAAACAACCAAAGAAGCAGTAGCTATTATTGGTAATAAATGCCAAAGTGAATCTAGTGGTGGTATAACAGAAAAAAGCATTGCTGAATATGCAAAATGTGGTGTTGATTTTATTTCGGTTGGTGCCCTCACCCATTCTGTACTTAATTTTGATTTAAGTTTAAAAGCTTTTTAAATGATAGAATTCATCATAAACATTACTAAAAAAATAAAACCATTAGGTTTTGCTGGGCTTAGTATTTATGATGTAACTATTTTCTTTTGGAAAGGATTAGTGGAAGGAGCAATTACAACCAGAGCATCATCTTTGGCATTCAATTTTTTCCTTGCCTTTTTTCCTTCAATCATTGTTTTCTTCACCCTTATCCCCTACATACCAATTGAAGGATTGCAAGAAACTTTGATGGAATTATTATCAGTTGTATTACCCCCATCAACCAATGAAATCACTTTTAACACCCTTGATGACATCATTAATAACCCTAGAGGAGGATTACTTTCTATTGGTTTTATTCTAGCACTTTACTTTTCTGCCAATGGTATGAGCTCTTTAATTGAAGCCTTTAACTCTTCTTACCATATAAGTGAATACCGTTCATTATTAAGGCAAAAAGCACTTTCTATAACCTTAACTTTTTTTCTTGCCTTGCTTTTAATAATTGCAATTGGACTTATCATTTTTGGAAAAGTAGCTGTAAATTACTTTACTGACTTTGAAATAATTAGTAAATTTTCAGCTGACCTAATACTTTATGGGAAATGGTTTGTAATGCTTGCTATGTTATTTTCAGGTATAGCTATTCTTTTTCATTTTGGGCCTGCTACTTCTAGAAAATGGAAATTCTTTACATCAGGCTCTATCTTGGCAACTCTAGGAATTATTATTACCTCTATTGGTTTTAACTATTATATCAATCATTTTGCGCAATACAATAAGGTTTACGGCTCTATTGGTACGCTAATGATTATCCTTATTTGGATGTATTTTAACTCTATTATCCTACTTACAGGATTTGAACTAAATGCCAGCATATCAAATGCTAAAGAAAATAAGCAATTTTCCGAATAGGAATTGTAAATTCGCACACTTTAAAATTTTAAACTATGAAGAATATTTTACTAGTAGCTATACTTTTTGTTAGCACGCTTACTTTTGCACAAGAAAAATACAATGCTTTAGCAACTCCAAACACTTATCAGAATGCTGACAACCCAAATTACTGGAAGAATAAAATGCCAAACAAAGCATACTGGCAACAAGATGTGCATTATACGATTGATGTAAATATTGATGAACAAACTGATATTATAGAGGGTACTGAGCAATTAGTTTACACTAACAACTCCCCTGACAATTTAGATTTTGTTTATTTTCATTTATACCAAAATGCATTTCAACCTGATTCATACTTAGATGAATTACAGCATCAAAATCATAAAAATCCTAAATATGGAAATTATGAAGCTCAAAAACTAGGTACTGTAATTAATAATCTTACAGTAGATGGAATAGTTGTTAAAACTGAACTTGATAACACAATTCTTAAAGTTTACTTACCTAAAAATTTAGCCCCTAATTCTTCAATTACATTTGATATGGATTTCCTTACTCACTTTGATATAGGAGATGTAAGAAGAAGAATGAAAACTTTTAACTCTTGGGGATACAAGCACTATGATGGAGTACATTGGTACCCTAGAATTTGTGTGTATGATGCTAAATTTGGTTGGACAACTGACCAACATTTAGGAAAAGAATTTTATGGTGATTTTGGAGCTTTTGATGTTTCATTAACATTCTCAGCTGATATGGTTGTAGGTGCAACTGGTTTTCTTTTAAACAGAGATGAGATGTTACCAAAAGAATTGAGAGAAAAACTAGATGTAACACAATTTAAAGATAAGCCTTGGAACTCATCTCCTTCAGTAATTACTGAATACAACAAAAACGAAAGAAAAACCTGGAGATTCCATGCTGAAAATGTACATGATTTTGCCTTTACTGCCGATCCTAATTACAGAATTGGGGAAGCATGGTGGAAAGATAAAGTTTGCTATTCTTTAGTTCAAGAGCCACATGCAAGCAAATGGCAAAATGCAGCACAATATGCAGCAGAATGTATACGCGTATTTTCAGAAGACTTTGGAATGTATACTTACCATAAAATGATTGTTGCTGATGCTCGTGATGGTATGGAATACCCAATGCTTACCTTAGATGGTGGTATGGACCCAGGATACAGAGGATTATTAGCACATGAAATTGGTCACAACTGGTTCTTTGGACAAGTAGGTAATAATGAAACATACAGAGCTTTATTAGATGAAGGATTTACTCAATTCTTAACAGCTTGGGCTCTTATCAAAATTGATGGAGATAACCTTGTAGAAGACAAACCTACTGATAAATACAAAGTAAGATTTGATAAACCAACTAAAGCAATTGATAGCCGTGTTTATTATGCATATATTGCTGATGCAACAAAATATAATGACCCAGTAATCTCGACTCACTCTGATTGTTTTAATGGAGCATTGCGTCATGGAGGTGGTTATCGTCATGTATATTACAAAACAGCATCAATGCTATATAATCTTCAATATGTTTTAGGAGATGAGTTATTCTTAGCTGCAATGCAACACTATTTTGAAACTTGGAAAATTGCACATCCTTACAATGAGGATTTTAGAGCGGCAATAATTCAATTCACAAAGGTAGATTTAAACTGGTTTTTTGACCAATGGTTAGAATCAACTAAAAGGATTGATTATTCTGTAAAGACAAATGGCCATACCGTGACTTTTGAAAGAAAATCAAGAATGCAAATGCCGATTGACTTTAGGGTAATTGCTAAAGATGGAAAATCATATGACTATCATATTCCTAATAACTGGTTTATTAAAAAGACAGATGCAACAGTACTTGAAAAATGGCATGGTTGGGATTTAATTCACCCAACTTATACTGCACATTTAGATATTCCTTCAGGAATAGAGGAAGTTATAATTGACCCAAGTGGAAGATTAGCTGATGCTTATATGCCTGACAATAATTCTAAATGTAATACTACCTTTAGTTTTGATCATAAATTATACCAATATCCTGATTGGACAAATTATGAGATAAAGTACCGTCCTGATGTATGGTGGAATAATTATGATGGTGTAAAAGTTGGTTTAAACCTGAATGGAGGGTACATGAGGCATCATCATTTATTTGATGCAAGTGTATGGTTCAATACTGGAGCTTTACAAAAAGATAGTATCGCTAATGCAAATGATTATGACTACTATTCTTACAGAGTAAACTATAACACTAACTTGGATGAAATTGCTTTAAACACTAGATTAAATGTAAGATCACAATTTCTTGCAGGATTACATACAAACAAATTAAGTTTAGTAAAATCAGATAGTAAAGGAAATAACAAATTAACAGTTGACTTCTTATCAATGTATAGAACAAATGACAACTACTTAATCAATAATGGTTGGGATTTAAGAACAATGAATAATAGGATTGACTTGAATTTGGAACATAAGTACAAGTATAGTTATGGTAAAGGAACACTTAACCTAAAACTACAGTCTTCAGCTTTAGGTAGCGCTTACGATTACAATAAACTTATCCTAAGTGCCAAAAATAATAATAAAGTTGAAAAACTTAAAATAAACACAAGAGCTTACTTCCAGCTAGGAACAGGGAATAATTGGGCAGAAGAAAGTAAACTAAGTTTAGCAGGTGCAAATAATGAAGAGATGATGGGTTCTAAATTTACAAGAGCAGAAGGTATTGTATCAGCTGATTTTATGGGCTATGACTATACTACAAATTATTTCCATGCTGCTGGAGGATTAAATTTAAGAGGATATTCTGGTTATTTAGCTCCTGAATTTAATGAAGATGGAACGGTTGCTTCATACAACTATAATGGAAGAAGTGGTGCTGCTTTCAATACTGAAATTGATTTTACAGCCTACCTTCCTTACTCTATCCGCAAGAACAATATTGCTTCTTATCTTTTTGCTGATGCAGGAATTATAAGCAGTGAAAATTTAACTAAAGAAAATTACAAAGAAGTATTTTCTGATGTAAGAGCTGATGCAGGAGTTGGTTTTACTTATACGCTTAGAAATTTTGGACCACTTGAAGCAGTAAAACCTTTAGTTATTCGTTTTGACATGCCACTATTCTTAAACCGTCCACCAGCATCTGATGAAGATTTCTTCCAGTTTAGATGGTTAATTGGAATTAACAGAGCCCTATAAATGAAAAAAATACTTGTAACAGGAGGTGCTGGGTATATTGGTTCACATACAGTTGTAGAACTAATTACTGCTGGATACACCCCTATTATAGTAGATAATTTATGTAACACTTCAACACAAAACCTTGAAGGGATTGAAAAGATTATTGGCAAATCAGTAAAATGGCATAATACTGATTGTACTGACAAATCTGGAATGGATAAAGTATTTGCAGCAGAAGGAAAGATTGAAGGTGCAATTCATTTTGCAGCTTATAAAGCAGTTGAAGAATCCGTACAAAACCCACAAAAGTATTACGACAATAATATGGGTTCACTTGAAGTACTTTTACAATGCATGCAAGAAAATGAGGTGAAGAATATTATATTCTCCTCCTCTTGTACTGTTTATGGAATGCCTGATATATTGCCTGTTGATGAGAATGCTCCATTTAAAAAAGCAGAATCTCCTTATGGGGAAACCAAGCAAATCTGTGAAGGTATGCTAAAAGAGGATACTTGTAATAGTGTTGCTTTAAGGTATTTTAATCCTATAGGATCCCACTCTTCTGCTTTAATTGGAGATTGTTCTGCTGACAGGCCAAGTAACTTAGTTCCTATTATAACAGAGGTTGCAATTGGAAAAAGAGAAAAAATCACTGTATTTGGAGATAATTATAATACTCCTGATGGAACATGCATACGGGATTATATACATGTAGTTGATTTGGCAAAATCACATGTAAAAGCTATGGATTTCCTGATAAAAAACCCTGGAAAACATGCTTTTAATGTCGGTACAGGAATTGGAGTAAGTGTGCTAGATGCTATTAAGGCTTTTGAAAAAACAAACAATCTAAACATAA
>JABJNS010000026.1 GCA_018664745.1 Flavobacteriales bacterium
CAACAACCACTTGGAGGTAAGGCTCAGTTTGGAGGGCAAAGACTTGGAGAGATGGAGGTTTGGGCACTTGAAGGTTATGGTGCATCAAATATCTTACAAGAAATGCTTACTTTAAAGTCGGATGATGTAATCGGAAGAGCGAAAGCATTTGAGGCAATAGTAAAAGGTAAAGAATTACCAACACCAGGAATACCAGAATCATTTAATGTATTGCTACACGAATTAAATGGTTTAGGACTTAAAGTTTCATTTGAATAATATTACTCATGAGAAATACAAAAAATAACAGACAAGCTCAGGATATCAATGCGATAAAAATTTCTTTATCATCTCCTGAAGATATTTTAGAAAAATCATCTGGTGAGGTTACAAAACCAGAAACGATTAACTACAGAACTTATAAGCCAGAAAGTGGTGGATTATTCTGTGAAAGAGTTTTTGGTCCTACCAAAGATTTTGAATGCCATTGTGGTAAATACAAAAGAATCAGATATAGAGGTATTGTATGTGATAGATGTGGGGTTGAAGTAACAGAAAAGAAAGTAAGAAGAGAGCGTATAGGACACATTAGTTTAGTTGTTCCTGTTGCGCATATCTGGTACTTCCGTACTTTACCTAACAAAATTGGTTATTTACTAGGGTTGCCATCTAAGAAATTAGATATGATTATTTACTATGAAAGATATGTAGTAATTAATACTCCTGAAGGAATTGTAAATGCTGAAGGTGAAGCTGTAAAATATTTAGACTTCCTAACTGAGGAAGAATATTTAGATATTTTAGATGCTCAACCATTAGAAAGTCAGTATTTAAGTGATGATGATCCTAATAAGTTTGTAGCAAAAATGGGTGCAGAGGCAATTCACGACTTATTGTCAAGATTAAATTTAGATGATTTATCATACCAATTAAGAGATCAAGCAGCTAATGAAACTTCACAGCAGAGAAAAACTGAGGCGTTAAAGCGTTTGCAAATTGTTGAAGCTATGCGTGAAGGGCAATCGCATACTGAGAATAGACCTGAATGGATGACCATTAAAGTTATTCCAGTTATTCCACCAGAATTAAGACCATTAGTACCATTAGATGGAGGTCGTTTTGCTACTTCTGATTTAAATGATTTATATAGAAGGGTAATCATTAGAAATAATAGATTAAAAAGATTAATGGAGATTAATGCTCCTGAGATTATTTTAAGAAATGAGAAAAGAATGTTACAGGAATCTGTAGATGCTCTTTTTGATAATTCAAGAAAATCTTCAGCTGTAAAGGCAGATGGTAAGAGAGCATTAAAATCTTTATCTGATTCCTTAAAAGGAAAACAAGGTAGATTTCGTCAGAATTTGTTAGGTAAAAGGGTAGATTATTCTGCTCGTTCGGTAATTGTTGTAGGGCCAGAAATGGAATTACACGAATGTGGATTACCTAAGGATATGACAGCTGAACTTTACAAACCATTTATCATCAGAAAACTGATAGAAAGAGGGATTGTAAAAACAGTTAAATCTGCTAAAAAAATTATTGATAGCAAAGAACCTGTAGTTTGGGATATTTTGGAAAATGTGATGAAAGGACATCCAGTTTTATTAAACAGGGCTCCTACGCTTCATAGGCTTGGTATTCAGGCTTTCCAACCTAAAATGATTGAAGGGAAAGCAATTCAATTACACCCATTAGCTTGTGCGGCATTTAATGCCGATTTTGATGGGGATCAAATGGCAGTACACTTACCATTAGGTGCGGCTGCAATTTTAGAAGCTCAAGTATTAATGTTGGCTTCCCACAATATTTTGAACCCTGCAAATGGAGCTCCTATTACTGTACCTTCACAGGATATGGTTCTTGGTTTATATTATATGACTAAGGAGAAACGTTCAACTGATGAGGAAAAAGTAAAAGGAGAAGGAATGACTTTCTATTCTTTGGATGAGGTAAAAATTGCCTACAATGAAAAGCAAGCTGACTTACACGCAATGATTAAAGTTCGAGTTAAGGATACTAAAGGTAAAACTACTTTAGTTGATACAACTGTTGGAAGAGTATTGTTTAATGAATTTGTACCTGTAGAGGTTGATTTTGTAAATGAATTATTGACTAAGAAAGCGTTAAGAAATATTATTGGTGATGTATTAGAAAGATGTGGTGTTGCTGGTACTGTTCATTTCTTAGATGCAATTAAAACTATTGGTTTTGATATGGCATTTAGAGGTGGATTATCATTTAATCTTGGTGATGTAATTGTTCCTGAAGAAAAAGAAGGATTAATTGCTGATGCTAACAAAAAGGTTGATGAGATTAAGGGTAACTATGCAATGGGTTTCATCACGAATAATGAAAGATATAATCAAGTAATTGATGTTTGGACAACTACTAATGCAAGATTAACTGATACAGTTATGAGAAACATTAGTACA
>JABJNS010000005.1 GCA_018664745.1 Flavobacteriales bacterium
ACAATAATTGTATTAATTTGAAATAAAATTATTATTATTGTGATGAAAATAATATTAATTAAAAAAAAATAAAAAATGAAAAAAATTGTACTATTACTAATAACTTTATTCTCTCTGAATGCGATTACTTATGCTTCCTTTCCTGTAACGGAAAATGGAAAAACTACTGAATTGGTTGCGGATGATTCTAATTTATCAATGGAAGCTCCTTATGGTTCTGATTTTAGTTGGGGTGGCTTTTTATTAGGGTTCTTTTTAGGGTTGATTGGTGTATTGATTGCGTATTTAATTGATCCTGATTGGTTAAAATCGTCATTATATGGGCTTTTAACTGTATTTATTCTGTATTTAATATTAGTCTTTACTGTTTTTGCTGCAGTAGGTACAGCAGTAGCTAGTACAACTGTTTAATATTGAAATTATAATATAACAATTGTAAAAGCCGCCCAATTTTGGGTGGCTTTTTTTGTTATCTTTACATAATGAAAAGCATTTTTCCTTTTATTGCCTTGTCTTTTATTTCAACTTACACTTTTGCAGCATTTCCTGTTTTTGAGGTAATTCCTGACCCAAATGAGGGGCTTTATAAAACAGTTGGTTATTTTATGGGTATGTTTATGCTTATTTTTGGAGTAATTATTGCCTATGCTTACAATAATAAAACAATGTTAAAAGCTGCTTGGAAAGGTTTTTTAACTGTAGTTGGAGCTTTTATTCTCTATTTGTTAATCCTTTTTGCTTTGTATTTCTTTGCTCCTGGCGATTTTAGTTTTATAGATTAAACTCCATTACTTCAATTAAAAGAATTCTTTATTCTTTCCTAATTACTTTCAGGTAATGTACTTGTAAATCATTAATTTTTAAAGCAATAAAATAATGTCCATTTGGTAAGTTATTGTCGGGTTCCCAAATTACCTCATATTTTTGAGGGTTTAGTTGTTGTTTGTTTAATTGTGCTACTATCTTCCCTTCAATATTATAAACGAATAAACTTACTTTAGCCTGTTGAAAAATACCATAATTAATAGTAACTTTATTGTTAAAAGGATTAGGACTTGCACTATAAATCATTCCCTTATTTAGATGAATGTTATTGGCACCAACAGGAGTACCTTCCCCATTGATTACAATGTCCCAAGTTCCTTCTAAATCTCCATTTGCATTAGTTGTAAGCGTAATAATTCGGTTAGTAGCATTAAATGTGCCACTTGTTATTGAAGCTGCTGCATCACTAGCAATATGAGGGTCGCCAGCAAAATAGAGCTGAGTAATTAGTGTTGGGAAATTAGGAGGTGTAATTTTAAAGTGAATATGTGATGGACGATAATTAGCACCATTCAAGTATAATCCGGGCTTTATAGTTTCAAATACATAGAAACCTTGAGAGTTAGAGGTAGCCTTTCCTCTTAGATTATAGCCTGTATTGTCGTAAGCACCATCATCATTGGCATGCCATATGTCAATTTCAGTATTTGGAATTACTTCCGAACATGCAAGATTAAGCACTTGACCACTTAGTATAAGGCGTGTGCCCACCTCATTGCTGTCAGCCAACATATCATTTTGAATAGCAGGAGCATTAGCGGTATAAAAAGGTCCTTGTCCATAAGCATCTTCAGTAGATTTATTACATAAAATAGGAGAATTCGGCTTAGCTTCTGCAGTAGTTTTTGCAAGAGCTGGAAGAATTCCAAAAGACAAAGCAGCTAATGAGCTATTCCTTAAAAATTGTCTTCTGCTATCTTTTTTCTTCTTTTTCATAAGCTTAATTTATAATAGATTATGATACAATACTACACAATATTTTTCATTGTGTAATATTTTAAAAGTTAAGGTCTTATGTATTCAATCTTTATTGTACTAATTTTCCAAAATCTATTCCTTCAAAATTTCCTGAACTCATCATAAGTAAATTTTGGTTTTCCCATTTTAAAGATTTTAGGTGTTCCTCTAGTTTATCAGCATTTGTAAAAACTAATAAGTCTTCACGATTAAAAGCAGCATGTACTTGCTGAGTTGTAATAGGGTCTAGCTTTTTATGCGAAATAGCAGTAGGACTAAAATAGACAATAGCAGTATCTGGCTCATTCATACATTGCTTGTATTGTTGTAGGAATTCTTCATTCAAACTACTAAAAGTATGAAGCTCCATACAAGCAACTAATTTCCTGTTTGCAAACTGCTTTTTCATAGCTGAAGAAGTAGCTTTTAACTTTGATGGAGAATGAGCAAAATCTTTATAAATTGCAGAAGTATCCGTTCTTTTAACTAATTCTAAACGCTTGCTTGCTCCTTTAAAAGAAGCTATTTGCTTGTAGAAATCAGTGTCAGAAACTTCAAGTTCATTGCAGACTAATTTGGCAGCATTAAGGTTTTGTAAATTATGATTTCCAAAAATTAATAGTTCAGTATTCGCAACAGTCGTTATTCCGTTTTCAATACTATGTTTTGGAGTTGAGTAAGGTTTGAGTTTGCATTTAGTTTCTTCAGTTGCTAATTTATTTAAATGTTCATCTTCTGTACAGTAAATGAGTGTATCAGTAACCATGTTTTTAAATATTCTGAACTGATTTACATACATATCAAAAGTTGGAAAAACATTTATATGGTCCCAAGCAATACCACTAAGCACGGCTATATATGGTTTGTATAAATGAAACTTAGGTCTTCTATCAATTGGTGAGCTTAGGTACTCATCTCCCTCTAAAATAATAATTGGAGCTTCATGGGTTAGTTTTACCATAGTTTCAAAGCCTTCTAATTGTGCGCCAACCATATAATCGCATTCAATATTTAGGTTTTGTAGTACATGTAATATCATGGCTGTTATGGAAGTTTTCCCATGACTACCGCCAATTACAACTCGTTTTTTGTTTTTACTTTGCTCGTAGATATATTCAGGATAGGAATAAATAGGAATATTTAACTCCTTAGCTTTTGCTAATTCTGGATTATCTTCCCTTGCATGCATACCTAAGATAATTGCATCTAAATCAGTTGTAATTTTATTAGGAAACCAACCCATTTCAGATGGAAGCAGCCCATGTTTATCTAGTCTTTCTTTACTTGGGCTAAAAATTGCGTCATCACTCCCTGTAACTTCAAATCCTTTATGGTGCAAGGCCAAAGCCATGTTGTGCATAGCACTTCCTCCAATTGCAATTAAATGTATCTTCATTGTTTAAATAATTTCGGAAACTAAATTAAAGCTAAATTTCATTTCTTATTTTTGGAGCATCAAAATTTACTAACATGCAATTGTATACAATAGATACAGGATATTTTAAATTAGACGGAGGAGCTATGTTTGGTGTAGTGCCAAAAGTTTTATGGAGTCGAAATAATCCTGCTGATGAAAATAATCTTTGTCCCTGGGCTATGCGTTCTTTGTTAATTGAAGACGGAAATCGTTTGATTTTAATTGATAATGGGATAGGTGATAAGCAAGATGATAAATTTTTAAAGCACTACTATTTACATGGTGATGTAAATTTACATTCTTCATTGGCTAAGCATGGTTTTTCAGCTGATGATGTAACGGATGTTTTCTTAACGCATTTGCATTTTGATCACTGTGGAGGAAGTGTAAAGTGGAATGCAGATAGAACCAATTTTGAAATGACTTTTAAAAATGCGAAATATTGGAGCAATAAAGAACATTGGCAATGGGCAACAGAGCCAAATAACAGAGAAAAAGCTTCTTTTTTAAGAGATAATATCATTCCGATACAAAAAGCAGGGCATCTTAATTTTGTAGAAAAAGAAGGGGAACTATTTAATAATTTCAAAACCCTTTTTGTGAACGGACATACTGAAGCACAAATGATTCCTCACATTACTTATAAAGATAAAACGATTGTATTTGCTGCTGATTTGCTGCCAAGCACAGGGCATATACCTTTGCCTTATGTGATGGGGTATGATACAAGGCCATTACTTACATTAACTGAGAAAGAAAAGTTCTTAAAGGAAGCTGCTGAAAAAGAATACATCTTATTTTTGCAGCATGATAATTACAGTGAATGTTGTACTGTAGAACAAACTGAAAGAGGAGTGCGATTTAAAGATACTTTCTCTTTAGCTGAAATACTATAATGAAGAATATATTTACAGAACACCCAAAGCAAGTAAGTGAAACTTATTTGCAACATATGCAAAAGGCATTGAGCTTCTCACTCAAATTATCATGGATGAGCTTGCAGGCATTAATTCATGCTTTTTTACCATTCCTTTGTGTAACATCAGTAAGTGAAAAGATAAAAGAAATGAATGAAGTTTTGCAGAAAAGAAAGAACTTACACTAGAGAGTTAAATACATCCCAGCTACTGCTAAAGTTGGTAGTGTCATCAAACTTTTTTTCTTTGACTATATGTCGGTAGAGTGTAGTTGATTTCCCGTCTTTATTTTTTACTGATATACTTTCATAATTATTAATATCAGCATTAATTGGCAAGTTTTTTAGGTAGCCAATTCTTTCAAAATTTGATGCTTCTTTTTCAGTCATTTAATTTATTAACGAGACAAACTTAAGTATTCTTTTCTAAATACGGAAATTGAGGGTGTTTGTTGTTGATAAAGCCCTATTTTTGTAGCCAATATGCAAACAGAAAAACGATATAACGATTTCTCTTCTTTCATTAGAAGAAAATTTAATGGAAGGGTGCAAAAAGTATCTATTGATGCTGGATTTACTTGCCCTAATAAAGATGGTAGTAAAGGTACTGGAGGTTGTACTTATTGTAATAATAATACTTTTAATCCTGATTATTGTAAGCCAATAAAGCCTATAAAACAACAGATTGATGAAGGGATTGAGTTCTTTTCTAAAAAGTATAAAACCCAAAAATACCTTGCTTATTTTCAGGCTTTTACTAATACTTATGCGCCTTTAGCTGATTTAAGAAAAATGTATGAAGAGGCTTTAGCACATGAGGATGTTATTGGTTTAGTTATAGCTACTCGTCCTGATTGTATAAAAGATGAGGTATTGGATTATTTAGAAGAATTGGCTGCTGCAGGAAATTTTATAAAGCTTGAATTTGGTTTGGAATCTACCAAGAACGAAACGCTAGAGGCAATAAACAGATGCCAAACACATGAGGAAGCAATTGATGCTTTTAAAAGGGCTGATGGCAGAGGACTTCATTTGGGAGGTCATTTAATTTTAGGTTTACCAGGAGAAACAAAGGAGGATATGTTAAACCATGCAAGAATGGTTTCTCAGTTGCCTATGAATACTTTAAAGATTCATCATTTACAGATTGTAAAACATACTATGATGGCGGTTCAATTCAAGAAAACTCCCGAAATGTTTACCTTTATGGAGTTGGATGAATACATTGACTTGGTAGTTGATTTTGTGGAATTACTAAAACCTGAAATAATTATAGAACGCTTTTTTAGTGAATCACCAGCAAGGATGTTAATACATCCAAAATACGGATTGAAGAATTTTGAAGTAAAACATTTGGTAGAAAAAAGACTAGAAGAAAGAGATGCTATTCAGGGAAGGTTATTTTAAATCACGGAATAATTTTTCAATTCCCATCCAAATAAGGATTACAGGCCAGTAAGTTCTGATGAGTTCAGCAACTGAAATGTGTACATAATCAAGGTTGTCCAAAAGGAAAACAACACCAATAACAATTAACAATACTGAGATTCCGATACTTTTTTTCATCTTTTAAATTTTAAGGAATTAATAATTACTTTTGTAACGCTAAAAATAATAAAATATGTCAGACGATAAGAAAATAATTTTTTCAATGGCTGGGCTTTCTAAGTCCTTCAACAATAATAACAAACAAGTGTTAAAGGATATTTACCTGTCCTTCTTCTATGGTGCCAAGATTGGTATCATAGGACTTAATGGTTCTGGTAAATCTACTCTTTTAAAGATAATTGCTGGTGTGGAAAAGCAATATCAAGGGGATGTAACTTTTTCGGACGGATACAAAGTAGGGTACTTGGAGCAAGAGCCAAAATTGGATGAAAGCAAAACTGTAATTGAAATTGTAAAAGAAGGAATGCAAGAAGCAGTTGATGCATTAGCAGATTATAATGCAATAAATGATGCTTTTGGGCTTCCTGAAAATTATGAGGATGCTGATAAAATGGAATCTTTGATGAAAGAGCAGGGCATTCTTCAGGATAAAATTGAGGCGCTTGGCGCTTGGGATATTGATACAAAACTGAATATTGCTATGGATGCTTTAAGATGTCCAGAGCCAGATGCTAATATTGGTGTGCTTTCAGGAGGGGAGAAAAGAAGAGTTGCTCTTTGTAGATTGTTATTGCAAGAACCAGAAATTTTATTATTGGATGAGCCAACCAATCATTTGGATGCTGAATCAGTACTATGGTTGGAGCAACATCTTTCAGAATATAAAGGAACAGTAATTGCGATTACGCACGATAGATATTTCTTGGATAATGTAGCAGGTTGGATTTTAGAATTGGATAGAGGAGAAGGAATTCCTTGGGAAGGGAATTACTCATCATGGTTGGATCAAAAATCTAAGCGATTAGCGCAAGAGGAAAAAACAGAAAGTAAAAGAAGAAAAACACTTGAGCGTGAGTTGGAGTGGGTGAGAATGTCTCCAAAAGGAAGGCGTACAAAATCAAAAGCCCGATTGAGTAACTATGAAAATTTATTGGGTGATGAAGGTAGGCAAAAGGAGGAGAGAATTGAATTATACATACCTCCAGGACCAAGATTAGGGAATAATGTAATTGATGCTGAAAAAGTAAGTAAAGCCTTTGGCGATAAGTTATTGTATGAAAACTTAGAATTCAAATTACCACCTGCAGGAATTGTTGGAATTGTTGGTCCGAATGGTGCAGGTAAAACTACTTTGTTCCGAATGATAATGGAGCAGGAAAAAGCAGATGCAGGAACCTTTAAGGTTGGGGAAACGGTTAAGATTGCTTATGTGGATCAGCAACATGCTGATATTGATATGGAAAAAACAATCTGGGAGCAAATCACTGGAGGACAGGAGCAAGTTACTGTTGGCGGTAAGTTAATGAACTCTCGTGCCTATGTTGCTAAGTTTAATTTTAATGGTTCTGATCAGAATAAAAAAGTGGGTGTTTTATCAGGTGGGGAGCGTAATCGTTTGCATTTGGCAATGACTTTAAGGCAAGAGGCAAATGTGCTTTTACTAGATGAGCCAACCAATGATTTGGATGTAAATACACTAAGAGCTTTGGAAGAAGGATTGGATAATTTTGCTGGTTGTGCCGTAATTATTTCTCATGATAGATGGTTCTTGGACAGGGTTTGTACGCATATCTTAGCCTTTGAAGGAGATTCTAATGTCGTTTATTTTGAAGGGGGTTATTCCGATTATGAGGAGAATCGTAAAAAGCGTTTGGGTGATATTTCGCCTAAGCGAATTAAGTACCGTAAACTAAAAAGAGACTAACTATTTCGATTTTGATAAGTATAAAAAAAACCGAGCAGATGCTCGGTTTTTTTATGTTGTATTTTGTAAGAGAGATGATTTTATTTTAATTTCATTATAATATTTCCGTATTCAATATCTTTGAAGGCAACTAGGCCATAAATGGTTTCTCCAGGGTTAATTTATTGGTTAATCTTTTTAAAGATGTAGCCTCTTTTAACAGCTCCCCATACATGGTTTCCTTCTGCGTCAAATCCTCTGTCCCAAGAAGTAATCTTTCCAGGAAAAACACTTACTTCAGAGGTAGCATAGCTAGCGCCTCTGAATACACTTTGGCAAGTTTTCTCTCCAGTTTCTCCTGCGTAGTGCTCATCAGTATGGCGTTTAAGAATAACTTCACATCCAGTTAAAGGGTCTAAATCTTCAAAATTTAAAGTATTGAAATTATCAGCATTTTCCCATTTCCCTATCCAAAGAGAATTATTAGGTATTTTATATACATAACTGCAAAAAGTACTATCGCTACAACGTTTTAGTTCATAAATACGTTGGCGGTATGGTTTATCTTGCATGCTACTTAGTGCTTGCTCTACATATAAAAAATGTCCTTTCTCTTCCCAAATAGGATACATATGTAATGAGATGTCATAAAAAGTAGAGTCAGCTTCTGCTTGCTCTGCCGAGTTAAAAGAGCCTTGCATTAAAGCATAAAGCGTTTCTAAATCTTTATCTTGTTTTGTTGTACCAGTAAAAGCATAAAGACTAATAGCAGTAAATAGTAGTAGTATTGATTTCATTTTTTATTGTTTTTTATAGGTTAAATTTATTTAAAATATAGGAGGTGAAAAAAATTATTTAGGAGCTTTATAAATTAGTATTCCAGCCAATACCATATAGCAGAGGTTTGGAATCCAAACGGCTAGTGCAGGAGCAAGATTGCTGTTGGTCGCAAAAGTGGTGCTTATCTGCATAAAAAGGATGTAAGTAAAAGCAATCAGAATACCGATTCCTAGGTGTATTCCTATTCCTCCTCTGGTTTTTCTGCTGGCAATTGCCACTGCAATAAGGGTAAGTATTATGGATGCAAAAGGGAATGCAATTCTTTTGTGTTTTTCAATTTTATGATAAACAATCTGCTCGCTTCCTTTTAATTCTTCTTGCGCTATATAATCATTCAGTTCAAACATATTCATGGTCTCCACTAAGCTTTTTCGTTTGGTAAAATCATGAGGGCTAAGGTTCAAAGTAGTATCAATACTTGCTCCACTACTAATGATTTCGCCATCTTCAATAAACTCTCTTACTTCATATTTATTGATTATCCATTTGTGGCTGATGGTGTCGTACTGTATGTAATCAGATTTTAGTTTGGATTCCAGTTTTCCATCTTTGAAATTTTCCAAAGTAAATTTATAGCCAATATTTCGGGTGGAATTGAAACTTTCCATATACATATATTGTCCTGGCTGAATTTGCATATGGATATTCTTAGCACGAGAATAGCGTTTGCTTTTCAGGTATTTATTTTCAAAATCTAATCGTTCGCTATTGCTAGGTGGGATGATGAAGTTTCCAAGTACAAAGGACAGTATTCCTAAAATTACTGCTGATACCATAAAAGGTTTTAGAAATCGGTTAAAGCTCATTCCGCTATTGAGTATGGCAATAATCTCGGTATCATTTGCCATCTTTGATGTGAAAAAGATAACCGAAATAAAGATGAACAGTGGGCTAAACAGATTTCCGAAATATGGAATGAAGTTGAAATAATAATCAGTAATGATTGTTTTTACACTTACTTCATGTTCTAAAAAGTCATCTATCTTTTCTGAAATATCAAAAATGATAACGATAAGTAATATCAATGCAAGGGTGAAAAAGAATGTCCCCAAGAATTTTTTAACGATATACCAATCTAGTTTTTTCATTTATAGCCTGATGTCTAGTTTTTTAACCATTTTATTTTTCCAAGTTGTAAATGTACCTGCTTCTAACTGTTTCTGAGCTTCTTCCATTAACCATAAATAAAAACGGATATTATGTAAGGTTGCAATCTGTTTTCCTAAAAGTTCATTGCTAGCAAATAGGTGACGAACATAGGCTTTAGTGTAAGTGTTGTCCACAAAGGAAGTTCCGTTTGGGTCAAGCGGACTATAATCATTAGCCCATTTTCTGTTCTTTAGGTTTATTGTTCCTTCTGATGTAAATAGCATTCCGTTTCGTGCATTCCTGGTTGGCATCACACAATCAAACATATCCACTCCTAAGGCAATATTTTCAAGTAAGTTGGTTGGTGTGCCAACTCCCATTAGGTATCTAGGTTTTTCCCAAGGTAATACTGAACAAACTATGTCTGTCATTTCATACATCATGTCATGTGGTTCGCCTACAGATAGGCCTCCAATAGCATTTCCTTCTCTTTCAAAACTGGCTATCTTCTCAGCAGACTGTAAGCGTAAATCCTTATATACACTTCCTTGTACAATTGGGAAAAAGGTTTGTTTGTACCCGTATTTTTCTTCTGTCATATCAAAACGATCACAACATCTTTTTAGCCATCTGTGTGTCATGTGCATGGACCGTTTTGCATAATCATACTCACAAGGGTAGGGAGTACATTCATCAAAAGCCATTATGATATCAGCACCAATAGTTCTTTGTACATCTATTGCATATTCAGGAGTAAAATAGTGATAACTTCCATCAATATGCGATTGAAACTTAACTCCTTTTTCTTCTATCTTTCTTGTTCCTGATAAAGAGTAAACTTGGTATCCTCCACTGTCAGTTAGTAATGGTTTTTCCCAACCTATGAATTTATGAAGTCCTCCAGCATTTTCTATAATGTCAAGTCCTGGTCGTAAGTAAAGGTGGTAAGTATTTCCAAGAATAATTTGGGCTAGTGTATCTTCTAAAAGTTCATGTTGATGTATTCCTTTTACCGTTCCAGCAGTCCCTACTGGCATAAAGATAGGTGTCTTTATTTTTCCATGTGCTGTTTCAATCTCCCCTAATCTTGCTTTTGATTCCTTATCTTCCTTTTTTAGTGTAAATTTCATAACTGCAAAAGTAATTAATTTAATCCTCTAGCCTCTATTGAGTATTATCTAAAATCTATTCTTTATTATTGCACCAGTAATTACTGATGCTATCGCTTCAATTTATTGAAGAGGAAAGTCCGGACACCATAGAGCAACATAGTGGGTAACGCCCATCTGCCGCAAGGTATGGACAAGTGCAACAGAAAGTATGTACAGGTAATGCTGTAGTGAAACCAGGTAAACTCTATGTGGTGCAATACCATGTATATCAGGATTTAAGAGCTGCTCGCTTTTTCCTGAGGGGTAGGTAGCTTGAGGTAATAGGTAACTATTATCCTAGATAAATGATGGCACTCTTTTGAGAACAGGATCCGGCTTATGTGTAATTACTGATATAAAGCCGACACTTAGGTGTCGGCTTTTTCTATCTTTGTACAATGCAAAAAATACTCCTTGTTTTTTCTTTTTTCTGCTCCATATCACTTTCTGCACAAGATACCTTAATGCCTGTTATCCTTTTGGATGATGTAGTGATTTCAGTAGAAAATAATGGTTTTACTGTGGAGGATTTTGTTGGTTATGTAAAAAAGGATACTACTTTTTACATGGGCTTTAAGCACTTGCGATATTTCACGCACGATTATGAAAGTGAATTGCATATCTTTAATAAAAAAGGAAATATTATCGGTACTTTAAAAAAAGAAGGAACTCATTATTCTAATGGTGAAAAAGCTTGGCTTTTTAACGATACTATTTTTGATGAAGGAAAGATTTTTAAGCGTAATGGAGATTATAAATACTATACTCCTGAAGCTTTTGATGAGGTGTTTTTTCCAAAGGATACTATTGATGTAAGTTTAAAAATGACTGATGGAAAAAATAAGGAGGATAGCCAGAATATGCGAGATGCAAAAACGATTGGCTTTTCAATTGGTACGGATGAGGTAGAGCAATCCAAAGGTGGAGTGTCTAAAAAACTAGCTATTTTTGATATTGATATGCAGCAGTATTATGATTATACAATTAGTGATACTACTTATAATGGAAGAGCATGTTATGTATTTACTGTAAAAGTAAAAGAGGAATTAAAAGCTAGAGAAAAGGATAAAGCATTAATACGTAAGATTGTTTCTTATTTTGATAAAGAGAATTTTAATGTGATTTACAGGGAATATAAGTTTGTGTACGACTATTGGCTCATTGACTTGGATATGGATGTAGTTGTACACATGGATTATGTAAATGAAAAACATATTCCAACCGATATACATTACAAAGGCTTTTGGGATGTCCTCTTTTTTAAACCTGAACGAGCAGAATTTAAGTTAAAGAATACTAACTATTTAGTTGACTAAAGATTTTTGTGTGAACCATCACAAAAAGCACCTATGCTAGATTGTTTGCAGCCACACCAAGCAACTTTTTTATCTTCTTCCAATATTACTATTTCAGGAGAAAACCCTGTTCTTTTATGGCTTCCATCACAATAAGGGTCTTTACTGCTCAGCCCACAAGTGCAAAAAGCTTTTTTTCCTGCTTTTTCATCCGTTACATATGGTGATTTCTGAACAATTTTTGGTAGTTTTTCCATGTTGGTTTTGTTTTTAGCAAATATAAGAAAAAATGATTAGTAAAAATGATGAAACTTTTTTTAAATAAAAAAGCGGATTACAAAAAAACCTTTTATATTTGCAGCCCAGAAATAACAAAGAAATAAAGTCATGCCAAAAAGAACATTTCAACCATCTAACAGAAAAAGAAAAAACAAACACGGTTTTATGGATCGTATGTCAACTGCTAATGGACAACAAGTAATTGCAAGAAGAAGAGCAAAAGGAAGAGCCCGTTTAACGGTTTCTGACGAAATGGGTCATAAATAAGATTTGATATTAAATTTAAATATAGAGGTGTTGCTTTTGCAACACCTTTTTTTTAGGTTTTTTTCAGAGTAAATCTTGTTAATATCTATTCATTATTCTTAATAAGATTAAAAAGTAAAAAATTGTAAATTCGCACATTACATAAATAAAACAATGCCAAAAAATAATTCATTAAAATCAGTACTAATTATAGGCAGTGGACCTATAGTAATTGGGCAAGCCTGTGAGTTTGATTATTCAGGTTCGCAAGCAGCAAGATCATTAAGAGAGGAAGGAATTGAGGTTTCTTTAATTAATTCTAACCCAGCAACTATTATGACTGATAAGGTTGTTGCTGATCATATTTACTTAAAACCCCTTACTCCTGCATCCATAGTTGAGATATTAGAAGAAAGAAATATTGATGCTGTATTACCAACAATGGGAGGACAAACAGCCTTAAACCTTTGTATTGAAGTAGATGAAAAAGGTATTTGGGAAAAGTATGGTGTTGATATTATTGGTGTTGATATTGCTGCAATTCATATTACTGAGGATAGAGAACAGTTCCGTAAATTAATGGGAGAGATAGATATTCCTGTAGCTCCAGCTCGAATTGCAAGATCTTTTCTTGAAGGAAAGGCTATTGCTCAAGAACTCGGTTTTCCTTTGGTTATTCGTCCTTCATTTACTCTTGGAGGAAGTGGTGCTTCTTTTGTGCATACAAAAGAGGAATTTGAAGATTTGTTATCAAAAGGTTTACACGCTTCACCAATTCATGAAGTTTTGATTGATAAAGCTGTATTAGGATGGAAAGAATACGAATTAGAGTTATTGCGTGATGATAATGATAATGTTATCATCATTTGTAATATTGAGAATTTGGACCCTATGGGAATCCATACAGGAGATTCTATTACTATTGCTCCTGCAATGACTTTAGCTGATACTACTTATCAGAGAATGCGTGATATGGCAATCAAAATGATGCGTTCTATTGGAGATTTTGCTGGAGGTTGTAATGTTCAGTTTGCTGTAAATCCTGATGAATCTGAAGATATAATTGCTATTGAGATAAATCCTAGGGTTTCTCGTTCTTCTGCATTGGCATCTAAAGCAACAGGATATCCTATTGCTAAGATTGCAAGTAAGTTAGCTATTGGATATACTTTGGATGAATTGAATAATCAAATCACAAAAACAACATCTGCTTGTTTTGAACCAACTTTAGATTATGTAGTTGTAAAAATTCCTAGATGGAATTTTGATAAATTTAAAGGTTCTGATATAGAATTAGGCCTTCAGATGAAGTCAGTAGGAGAGGTGATGTCTATTGGGCGTTCATTCCAAGAGGCGTTACAAAAAGCTTGTCAATCTTTAGAGATTGGAAGAAATGGATTAGGAGCTGATGGAAAAGGAGAAAC
>JABJNS010000027.1 GCA_018664745.1 Flavobacteriales bacterium
AAGAGTTGTAGAGCGTAAAAAACCTGGACAGAAAAAAGCAAGGAAGAAATTCCAGTGGGTTAAAAGATAGAACAACACAATTTATTAATAAATGTTTAGCATCTAAATTGCTGGGACAAGTGCATAACTTCTACCTAGCAGTTGCTTAACGAAAACAAGAAAGTAAACATGAGAACAAATTTCAAAGAATTATTAGAAGCAGGTGTACATTTTGGTCACCTAAGAAAAAAGTACAACCCAGCAATGGCTCCTTATGTATTTATGGAGAAGAATGGGATTCATATCATTGATTTGAATAAAACAGTAGCTATGGTGGAGGATGCTGCTGCTGCAATGAAACAAATTGCAAAATCAGGAAAAAAGATTTTATTTGTTGCTACAAAAAAACAAGCTAAAGGTATTGTTGCTGAAACTGCTGAAGCTTTAAATATGCCTTATATTACTGAAAGGTGGCCTGGTGGATTGTTAACCAATTTTGCTACTATCCGTAAGTCGATCAAAAAAATGGAAACAATTGATAAAATGAAAGAGAATGGGACATTCGCTTCTTTATCAAAAAGAGAAAGATTGCAAATTGACAGACAAAGAGCAAAATTAGACTTAAACTTAGGTTCTATTGTAAAAATGACAAGAATGCCAGAGGCTATTTTTATTGTTGATACAAACAAAGAGCACATTGCTTTAGCTGAAGCAAATAAGTTAGCTATCCGTTCATTCGCAATGAATGATACGAATACTAATCCTTCTCAAGTTAGTTTCCCTATTCCTGCAAATGATGATGCTTCAAAATCAATTGAGTGTATTTTATCAATTGTAAGCAAAGCAATTGCTGAAGGATTAGAAGAAAGAAATGCTGACCAAGATAAAAAAGCAGTAGAAAAGAAGGAAAAAGCTAAGCAAATTGCTGATAAAGCAGTTGAGAAGCAAGAAGAAAAATAATATTAATTTTTTTAGAAAAGAATAATGGGAGCAATTAAAGCGGCTGATGTAGCCAAATTAAGAAAGCAATCAGGAGCAGGAATGATGGACTGTAAAAACGCATTAGTTGAAGCTAATGGTGATTTTGATGCTGCAATTGATGTATTAAGAAAAAAAGGACAAAAAGTAGCTGCAAAGCGTGCTGATAGAGAGGCAAGTGAAGGAATTGCAATTACTAAAATGAATGCTGATAATACAGCAGGAGTTGCTATCGTTTTAGCTTGTGAAACTGATTTTGTTGCAATTAACGATTCATTCAAATCTTTAGCAAGTGATTTTGCTGATGTTGCTTTAAATCATGCAGATAAAGATGCTTTTTTAGCTGCTGATTTTGGAGGAATGACTGTTGCTGAAAAGTTAACTGAACAAACTGGTGTAATTGGAGAAAAGATTGAAATTTCAGGATTTGAAAGAGTTGAGGCTGCTTTTGTTGGTACTTATACTCATGGATCTAAAATTGCAGTTTTAGTTGGTTTAAATAATTTAGTTGATAATGCTGATGTTTTGTCTAAAGATTTAGCAATGCAAGTTGCTTCTATGGGCGCAACTACATTATCTTATAAAGATTTTGATACTGAATTTGTTGCTAACGAAACTGAAGCAAGAATTGCAGCAATTGAGAAAGATAATGTTGAATTAGGAAGATTAGGAAAAACATTGAAAAATGTTCCTCAGTATATTTCAATGTCACAATTAAGTGATGCTGTAATGGCTGAAGCAAAAGCAGGTATTGAAGCAGAATTAAAAGCTGAAGGTAAACCAGAGCAAATTTGGGATAGAATTGTTCCAGGAAAAATGGATCGTTTTGTTTCGGATAACACAACTTTGGATCAAGAACAATGTTTATTGGACCAAAACTTCATTAAAGATGAAGATAAAAATGTTGCAGCTTATATTGCTACTTATGGTGATGTTGCAGTAAGCAGTTTTAAAAGAGTTGCTTTAGGTTAATCCTTAAGATTATAAAATTTGAGAAGCCATCCTTTTAGGGTGGCTTTTTTTATGTGTAAAAAATCCATTCTTCAGTTTCCTTTGCTTAGGTGTAATTTCCTATCTTTGAGGAAATTTCTATAACGATTATGCAATACAAAAGAATTCTTTTAAAACTTAGTGGTGAGGCCTTAATGGGTGATGGTGAATATGGTATAGATTCCAAAGTATTAAGTGCTTATGCTAATGAAATTCAAGCTATTGTAACGCAGGGTATTGAACTTGCAATTGTAATTGGAGGTGGAAATATTTACAGAGGAATTCAATCAGAAGGAGCAGGATTTGATAGAGTGCAAGGCGATCATATGGGAATGTTGGCAACCATAATTAATGGTATGGCATTGCAATCAGCTTTGGAATCAATAGATATTGAAACAAGATTGCTTACTGCAATAAGAATGGAGCAAGTTGCTGAGCCTTATATTAGAAGAAAGGCAATGCGTCATTTACAAAAAGGAAGAGTAGTTATTTTTGGAGGTGGTACAGGAAATCCTTACTTTACTACTGATACTGCCGCTACTTTGCGTGCTATTGAAATTGAGGCAGATGTTATCTTAAAAGGAACAAGAGTAGATGGTATTTATACTGCCGATCCTGAAAAAGATGCAAATGCAACTAAATATGATACCATTACTTTTGATGAAGTATTCCAAAAGAAATTAAGCATTATGGATTTAACAGCATTCACGCTTTGTCAAGAAAATAACTTGCCAATTAAGGTGTTCAACATGAATATTGAAGGAAATTTGGCTAAGATTTGTAAGGGTGAAAATGTAGGGACACTCGTTAATTTTTAAATAAAGGTTAAACAATAAATAAATTATTATGACTGAAGAAGTAAACTTCCATTTAGATGTTGCTAAAGAGCAAATGCAAGAAGCAATTTCACATTTAGAAAATGTATTAGGAAAAATTAGAGCAGGAAAAGCAAACCCTCAAATGCTTAGAACTGTAAAGGTTGATTATTATGGGGTGCTAACTCCTTTAGCTCAAGCAGCAAATGTTTCTACTCCTGATGCTCAAACTATAGCAGTTCAGCCTTTTGATAAGGGTTTAATTGCTGAAATTGAGCAAGCAATTGTAGATGCTAATTTAGGCTTCAATCCTTCTAATAATGGTGAAAAGGTAATTATCAATGTTCCGCCATTAACGGAAGATAGAAGAAGAGATTTAGTAAAACAAGCTAAGGTTGAAATTGAAAATGCTAAAGTAAGTATTCGTAACATTAGGCAAAAAGCGAATGATGAGATGAAAAAATTAGGAAAGGATGGTCTTTCTGAGGATATGGTTAGAGATGCTGAAGCTTCAGTTCAAGAATTAACCAATACATATTCTGCTAAAATTGATGTTGTTTACACAGCAAAAGAAGCAGAAATTATGACAGTTTAATTTGTAAAAAACAAAAAGATAAAAAGGGGCAATAAGCCCCTTTTTTTATTGTTATAATGCAGCTATATCCTTTAAATTTGAAGTATTTTAGCACAAATTTATTTTTAATATGTGGAGGTTTCTTTCTAGATTAATCTTAAAAAATAGGATAATTATTATCCTGATAATTGCAGGTGCAACTACCTTTATGGTTCAAAAAGGTAAGGAGGCACGCCTTTCTTATTCTATGGCTAAGTTATTGCCTGATGACCATAAGGTAAGTTTGGATTATCAGAATTTTTTAGAGAAGTATGGCGTTCAAAATGTATTAGTAATTGCAATAGAAGACAGTTTAATTACAAATTTCGAGCATATTTCAAAATGGGATGAAGTAACCAATAATATTGAAAGTATATATGGAGTTGAACAGGTTGTTTCATTTGCTAATATTCCTTTTGTATTAAAAGATACTGCAAATAGTCAATTCATTGTTAAAAGGTGGTTTTCAGAAAATATTAAAAGCCAAGCAGAGTTAGATGATGCGTTTTTAAAGTATACTAAACAACCTTTTTATAAGGGTCTGATAAATTCTGATAACAATCAGATAACTACAATGCTGATTACATTAGATGATGATGTAGTGAGATCAGCAAGTAGAGATCAATTAATATTTACTGTTAAAGATTTAGTAGATGCTTATGCTGATGAATTTAAGATAAAGGCTCATTACTCTGGACTTCCATACATTAGAACGATTGATTCTATTAAAGTAAAGGAAGAAATATCTTTATTTATCATCTTTACTTTATTAATTACTTCCCTGATATTGTTTTTGTTTTTCCGATCCTTCAAGGCAGTTATCTCCTCTATGATTGTAGTGATATTAGGTGTTGCTTTTTCATTTGGTACAATTGTGTTATTGGACTTTGAAATTTCAATTCTTATGGCTTTAGTGCCTCCAGTACTTATTGTTATTGGTATTCCTAATTGTATTTTCCTTATTAATAAATTTCATAATGAATTTAAGCGTACTCAAAGTAAAGATTATGCATTAAGAAAAATGATTCAGAAAATTGGGAATATTACTTTGCTAACGAATATTACTACTGCCTCAGGGTTTGCTGCATTCATTCTTACAAATAGTAAAACACTGCAAGAATTTGGGTTGGTAGCTTCTATCAATATTATTTTTATTTTTCTATTGTCATTATTTATTATACCTATTTATTTTTCTTTTGCTTCTGCTCCTAAAAAGAGACATACAAAGCATTTGGATAAGGTTTGGATTAATAAATTAGTAGCTCAACTTGTATTTTTAGTTCAGTATAAAAGAAAGCAGATATATTTTATTACAGCTATTCTTATTGTTTTTGGTGTTATCGGTATTGTAAATGTTAAAACTACAGGAAATCTAACTGATGATTTACCAAAAGAAGGTGAACTGTATAAAGATTTAAAATTCTTTGAGCAAAATTTTGGTGGGGTTATGCCATTAGAGGTATTAGTAAATACTAAGAAAAAAAATGGTTTATTAAAATCCTATAATTTAAAAAAGATTGATCAGTTAAGCCAGGAGCTTTCTAGCTTTAAAGAGTTTTCTAAACCATTATCCTATGTTGATGTTATAAAATATAGCAAGCAAGCATTTTATAATGGAGATTCATCCTTTTATTCTTTACCTAATAGTCAAGAACAAAGAATGATATTGTCTTATATAAAGAATAGTACTTCAACTATGCATGCTGAAGCTTTAATGATGGATTCTTTAAAACAAGAAGCTCGTATCAGCTTAAGGGTTGCAGATATTTCTACATCTAAGATGGATAGTGTTTTTAATGCTTTATTACCAAAGATAAATAAGATTTTTGATGCAGAAAAATATGATGTATTTATTACAGGATCTAGTGTTGTTTTCTTGAATGGGACAAAATTTTTATTAAAGAATTTAATGTTGAGTTTATTATTGGTAATTGTGCTAATCTCTATCTTTATGGCTTGGATGTTTAATTCCTTTAGAATGGTAGTAGTTTCTATTATTCCTAATCTGATTCCTTTATTACTTACAGGAGCAATAATGGGGTATTTTGGGATCGCATTAAAACCTTCTACAATTTTAGTTTTCTCAATTGCTTTTGGTATTTCTGTAGATGATACTATTCACTTTTTAGCAAAATATAGACAAGAGTTATTGGCGAATAATTGGAATATCAGAAAGTCTGTTTTATCTGCTTTAAAAGAAACAGGAGTAAGTATGTTCTATACTTCTGTTGTATTATTCTTTGGATTTTTTATATTTGTTGCTTCTGATTTTGGAGGTACAATAGCCCTAGGTTTGTTGGTGTCAATTACATTGATGTTAGCTATGTTATCAAATCTTTTATTATTGCCTGCATTATTACTGTCATTAGAAAAGGTGATCAATTATGAAGCTTTCCAAGAGCCTTTGTTAGAAATTTTTGATGATGAAGATGTTGAATTAGATGAGTTAAAAGTAAAACGAAAAGAAAATTAAGTATGAAAGGAATAATTTTAGCTGGGGGTTCAGGAACTAGATTACACCCATTAACCTTGGCCATGAGTAAGCAAATGATGCCTATTTATGATAAACCCATGATTTACTATCCATTATCAACTTTGTTGTATTCTGGAATTAAAGAAGTTTTGATTATATCAACTCCGCATGATTTACCACTATTCAAAAAATTGTTAGGAGATGGTAGTCAACTAGGGTGTAGATTTGAATACAAAGTACAAGAAGTGCCTAACGGATTAGCACAAGCATTTGTATTAGGGGAAGAATTTATTGGTGACGACAAAGTTTGTTTAGTCTTAGGTGATAATATTTTTCAAATGAAAGTGAATACTTTAACTTCTTGTAGAGGTGTAGAGGGAGGAATTGTTTTTGGGTATCATGTTAATGATCCTGAGCGTTATGGTGTAGTAGATTTTGATGAAAATTTTAAAGCACTTTCTTTAGAAGAAAAACCAAAAAACCCGAAATCAAACTATGCTGTTCCGGGACTTTATTATTATGATAATTCAGTAGTAGAAATTGCTAAAAACATTAAACCTTCAGCAAGAGGGGAATATGAAATTACAGATGTAAATAAGGAGTATTTAAGGCAAGGAAGATTGGATGTTAGAGTTTTGGGGAGAGGTTCGACTTGGTTGGATACAGGTACTTTTCAGTCCTTAATGCAGGCGAACCAATATGTGCAGGTAATTGAAGATAGGCAAGGGAGAAAAATTGGATGTATTGAAGAGGCAGCTTATCGAATGGGCTATATTAATGATGAGGAGCTTTTAGCTGTTGCAGAACCATTAAGAAAAAGTGGGTATGGCGATTACCTTGTTAATTTGGTGAAGAAATAATGAAATCAATCCAAGAGTTAAGTGTATTAATTAGTGATGAGTTAGGAAAAATTGAATACCCTAAAAACCCATCATTATTATATGAACCTATTGACTATATTCTTGGTTTAGGAGGTAAACGAATGCGCCCTATTTTGGTGTTAATGGCTCATCAGTTATTTGATAAAAATATTGAGAAAGCAATTTCACCTGCATTGGCTATTGAGGTGTTTCATAATTTCACGCTTTTGCATGATGATATTATGGATAAAGCTCCTTTAAGAAGAGGGCAGCAAACGGTACATGAAAAATGGAATGCTAATGTTGCTATTTTGTCTGGTGATACTATGTTGGTTCAAGCTTATCAGTTAATGGCTGATGTAGATAAATCTATTGTAAAACCAACCCTTGAGGTGTTTAGTAAAGCTGCTATTGAGGTTTGTGAAGGGCAGCAATGGGATATGGATTTTGAAACTCAAGAGAATGTGAGTATTGACGATTACCTCAAAATGATTGAGTGCAAAACGGCTGTATTGTTAGGGGCTGCTTTACAGATTGGAGGAATTACTGCAGGTGCATTTACTCAAGAACAAGAGCATTTATACGAATTTGGAAGAAATATGGGAATTGCCTTTCAGCTAAAGGATGATTTGTTAGATGCCTTTGGAAATCCTGAGACATTTGGAAAGCAAGTAGGAGGTGATATTATGGCGAATAAAAAAACCTACTTGTATTTAAAGGCTTTGGCACTTGCTAATAAAAATCAACATTTTGATTTAGTTCAATATTTTTCAACTAATGATGCTTCTGAAGCTAAAGTTGAAGCAGTAAAATCAATTTTTACAAATTTGGATATTCATCACTTAACTACAGAATTGATGAAAGAATATCACAAAAAAGCTATGCTTCACTTAGATGCAATAGAATCAGATAATAAAGCCCCATTATTAGATTTTTCCGCACTATTATTGGATAGAGTTTCTTAATGGATTTAGCAACTGTTAATGCTAAAATTAAAGGCAATCATCTTCTTATCGAAACTACTTTACAATTAGAAAAAGACTTTTTGACTGTAGGTATAAATTTTGATATTGCTAAACCTGTAATGGATTACAAGCACTTATTTTCCTTTACTACTAACCTAGTAAATGCACTAAATGAACAAGACCCAAAACGCATCATAAATTTGCTGTACCGTATTGATTTATCAGAAGAAAAAGTGCAAGCAGAAATGCAAATTTCAACACTTACTTTTTCAGAATTACTAGCAGAATTGATTGTGAAAAGGGAGCTTCAAAAGGTGATATTGAAGAATTATTACTCAAACCCTGAAAATCAGTAGTATTTAGCACTTTATATGAATAAAATTAGATAATTTTGCATACTAAATTTAGCAATAAATAATGGATAAGTTTTCCTTTTTAGGAGCCCTACACACAGGAATGATTGAGGAGAAGTATGATAAATATCTGCAAGACCCTCAGAGTATAGAAGAAGAATGGAGTAGCTTTTTTCAAGGTTTTGACTTTGCAAAAGAAGTATACTCTGAAGAAGATATCCCACAAATTTTTCAAAAGGAATTTAAGGTAATTAACCTGATTGATGCTTACCGAAAAAGTGGACATCTATTTACCAAAACAAACCCAGTTAGGGAAAGAAGAAAGTATACGCCTACCCTTGATTACAAGAATTTTGGTTTAGAAGATGCAGATTTAGATGTTGAGTTTCAAGCAGGAGAACAAGTAGGAATTGGTCCTTCAACCTTAAAGGTAATTATCACTCATCTGGAAAAGGTATATTGCCAATCCATTGGTGTGGAATACATGTATATCCGTGATTCTAAGGAGATAGATTGGATTAAAAACAGATTACATAAAAATTCAAATACACCAAAGTTTGAAGCAAAACAAAAAAAACATATTCTTCATAAGTTAAATCAAGCGGTAGCTTTTGAAAACTTTTTGCACAAGAAATTTGTAGGACAAAAACGATTTTCATTAGAAGGAGCTGAATCTTTAATTCCAGCCTTAGATGCTTTAGTTGAACATAGCTCAGAACTAGGAGTAGAGGAGTTTGTTGTAGGAATGGCTCACAGGGGGAGGTTGAATGTTTTGGCGAATATTTTCAATAAGACTTACAAAGAAATTTTCTCAGAGTTTGAAGGGAAATTATATGAAGATGATAATATATCAGGTGATGTAAAATACCATTTAGGGTTTACCTCTATGCAAAAATGCAGTAATGGAAATAATATCAAACTAAACCTAACTCCTAACCCTTCTCACTTGGAGGCAGTTGATCCTGTTGTTGAGGGAATTACTAGAGCAAAATTAGATAGTAAGTATGGGGGAGATGTAAAGAAAATCCTTCCAATTTTATTGCATGGTGATGCTGCATTGGCAGGACAAGGAGTGGTATATGAAGTTGTCCAGATGGCACAATTGGATGGTTACAAAACAGGAGGAACAATCCATATTGCAGTAAACAATCAAGTAGGGTTTACTACTAATTATTTGGATGCTAGGTCGAGTACTTACTGTACGGATGTTGCAAAAGTAACTTTGTCGCCAGTACTACATGTAAATGGAGATGATGTGGAGGCAGTTGTACACGCTTTACAATTGGCAGTGGAATACAGACAGAAATATCAAAAAGATGTATTTATTGATTTGTTGTGTTACCGAAAATATGGGCATAATGAAGGAGATGAGCCAAGGTTTACACAACCAAAATTATATGAAGCAATTTCAAA
>JABJNS010000028.1 GCA_018664745.1 Flavobacteriales bacterium
CAACACAGATGGATAAAAGCAGGATTTAATATTCTCATCACGCCCTACTCCACCCCTTATTATAAGGACTCCCTTATGCCAGTGGGTAATTTAAGAGAAAACAAAAAAGGAGCAGAAAGAGCAAATGCAATAGTCTTTAGTAAAACCCCTAGCAATAGTAATCCTACTGAAAAGAAAGGAATGGTAAAGAAACTAAATCTTTTTGCACATCAAAAAGCATATTTTTCACATATAAACTATGGCACTTGTAAATGCATCAGCACAAATAAGGAATTTATTCCTGATGAGCAGCAAAGCATCACCTTGGTAAGTGGTATTGCTAACCCTAATCCTTTAGTTGATTATTTGCAAGCTGCAGGACACAAAGTGAAACACCTAAAGTTTGCTGATCATCACAATTATACTAATAATGATATTGCTAATATCTTAAAGAAATACAATCAGGACAGTAGTACAAAAAAACTTATCTTAACCACCGAAAAAGACGCTACAAAATTAAGAGTTTTTGAGGGTGAATTTGGCACAGCAAATCTGTACTATCTTCCCATAAGTATTGAATTTGAGGGAAAAGAAAAGTTTGAAAAACAAATATTAAATTATGTTGCAAAAAATTAAAGAATCAGCTGAATTCTTACAAAATAAAACAAACCACAACCCTGAAGTTGGTATCATTTTAGGAACTGGCCTTGGTGGATTAGTAAACGAAATAGAGATTGAACATTCTATTTCTTATGAGGATATTCCTAACTTTCCGCTATCCACAGTTGAAGGACATACAGGAAGATTAATTTTCGGAAAACTTGGAGGAAAACAAGTAGTGGCCATGCAAGGTCGTTTTCATTTTTATGAAGGATACAGCATGGAAAAAGTTACTTTCCCAGTACGAGTAATGAAGTTACTTGGTATCAAAAATTTAATTGTATCTAATGCTAGTGGTGGAATTAATCCTAATTATGAAATAGGAGATTTAATGATATTGAGCGATCATATTAACCTAATTCCTAATCCGTTAATAGGACATAATATTGCAGAACTAGGCCCAAGGTTCCCTGATATGAGTGAACCGTATTGCCCTATCCTAATTACTAAGGCTGAAGCAGTAGCAAAAGTGAATAATCTTCCTGTACAAAAAGGAGTGTATATTGCTTTAACTGGTCCTACTTTGGAAACTCCAGCCGAATACAAATACATGCGTATTATTGGTGGTGATACTGTGGGAATGTCCACCGCACCTGAAGTAATTGTTGCTCGCCATATGGATATTCCTTGTTTTGCCATGTCCGTAATTACTGACCTTGGTGTACCTGGTAAAATTAAAAAGGTAACTCATGCTGAAATACAAGCAGTTTCAGAAGTGGCAGAGCCGAAACTCACTCTAATTATTAAAGAATTAATTGCATCAATATAATGAAAAATTTAATTTTATCTTTAAGCATACTACTTACCCTAAGTAGCAATGCACAGCAAACTGCAACACTACTTTATAACTGGCAGGACACTTCACTTGTAGGCTCATGGACATATGACAACACCTACAATGAATGCTGGGGAATGGTAGTTAATGATAGAGAAATTGCCATTATCGGCTCCACTGCAGGTACGCACTTTTTTGATGTTACTGACCCTGTAAACAGCACAGAAGTAGCTTTTATTGCTGGGGCTTACACAGGTGGTGGAGTAATCCATAGAGATTACCATGATTTTGACGGATACTTATATGTAGTGTGTGATGAAGGAAGTTCATCAACTTTACAAATTATTGATGTTAGTACTTTACCTGATTCAGTAACGACAGTATATGATTCTAATAATCTATTTACAAAATCACATAATATTTATATTGATACTGCAACAGCAAAACTATACGCTTGTGCATCTAATACCGCAATGGATGTTTATGATTTACACACACCAACTAATCCTACTTTAATTTATTCTTATACTGGAGCAGTCGGCCATGTGCATGATGCCTTTGTAAGAAATGATACAGCATTCCTTAATTGTGGAAATGAAGGACTCAGAGTATTCGATTTTTCTATGGTAAATACAATGGGTGATCAGCCAGTACAGTTAGCAACATTCACCTCTTATCCTGATGCTGGATATAACCATTCAGGATGGCTAAATGATGACGGAACAGTTTATATTATGCAAGATGAAAATCATGGATATGATGTAAAAATACTTGATGTTGCTGACCTAACAAATATATCGGTTTTAGCAACTTTCAATTCTGGTGTTGATCCACAATCAATGGCACATAACGGAATTATAAAAGGGGATTTAGCCTACATTCCTTATTACCATGATGGCTTAAGGGTTTTTGATATTTCTGACCCAAGCAACCCTGTTCAAACTTGGGAATATGATACTTATGCACCAAACAGCCATGATTCCTTTAAAGGAGCTTGGGGAATATATCCTTATTTACCTTCAGGAAATATTATTGTTTCTGATATGCAAACAGGGCTTTATATTTTTGATTGCAGCTCAAGCACTTCAATTATTGAAAATACATTAAGTAATAATATCTTTCCTAATCCTGCAAAAACACAATTTATAATTTCTAATAGCAATGCTGAAAGTATAACGCTATACAATACTTTAGGAATGAAAGTGTACGAGCAAAAATTAACTAAAAATCAAAATACAATTTACAGAGGAAATTTGAGCAATGGTTTGTACTTTTACACCTTGATAAAAGAAGGAAAAAGAACTGAATCAGGAAAAGTAATTTTTGAATAAACAAATGAGTGCAAGAGATAAATATGAAGTAGTAATCGGACTAGAAGTTCACGCACAACTACTTACAAAAACAAAAGCTTATTCTTCTGATGAGAATATTTATGGTGCTGTACCCAACACTAAAACATCAGTAATTTCTCTTGGTCACCCAGGCACATTACCTAAAAGCAATACTAATGTAATTGAATATGCAGTAAAGCTTGGTATAGCAGTTGGCTCTGATATAAGAGAAAGAAATGAATATGCTCGTAAAAATTATTTCTATGCTGATTTACCAAAAGGATATCAAATAACACAAGATACAACTCCTATTTGTAATGGAGGAGCTATCCAAATAAAAGATAAAGATGGCAATCCTAAAAATATAAAAATTACAAGGATTCATATGGAGGAAGATGCAGGAAAATCAATCCATGATTTAGACCCTTTCAATACTTTAGTGGATTTAAATAGAGCAGGTGTACCTTTAGTTGAACTAGTATCAGAACCTGACATTCGTTCCTCAGAGGAAGCATACCAATACATAACGGAAGTAAGGAAATTAGTTCGCTACTTAGACATCTGTGACGGAAACATGGAAGAAGGTTCTTTAAGATGTGATGCCAATGTTTCAGTAATGCTAAAAGGTGCAAAAGAATTCGGAACAAAAGTGGAGGTTAAGAATATGAATTCAAGCAGAAATGTTATGCGTGCCATTGAATTTGAAATTGACAGACAAATAGAATTATTAGAAACTGGAGGAGAGATTAGCCATGAAACAAGAAGTTTTAATGCTGCTAACAACTCAACTATCTCCATGAGACATAAGGAAGAGGCAAATGATTATCGCTACTTCCCAGAACCAGATTTACAACCAGTAATTGTTACAAAAGAATACATTAATAAGGTAAGAAAAACCTTACCTCCTTTGCCTAATGAACTCTTTTTAATTTTTACAAAAGAATATAATTTATCCGAGTATGATGCCAACATATTAACTGATGAAAAAGGCATTGCACTTTACTTTAACGCATTGTGCAAATACACAAAAAACTACAAATCAGCAGCCAACTTTGTTAACGGGAGTGTGAAATCCTACCTAAACGAAAAGGCAGTACACATAAATGATTTCGCAATCACTCCTGAAAGACTAGCAACACTTATAGCTATTGTTGATGACGGAAAGGTTAGTAATACTGTAGCGACTTCAAAGATATTTCCTACAATGTTAGAAAGCAAAAAAACTGCTGAAGAAATTGCAACTGAAAATAACTGGGTGCAAGAAAGTGATAGTGATGCGCTTGGGAGTTACATTACTCAAGCAATAGCTAAATACCCTGAGAAAGTAGCTGAATACAAAGGAGGTAAAAAAGGGTTGATTGGCCTATTCATGGGGGAAGTAATGAAACTATCAAAAGGACAAGCTGACCCAAAATTGGCAAACCAATTACTAAGAACTGAATTAGAAAAATAATTTTGATAAAAGACAAAATATATTTCGCATCAGATTTTCATTTAGGAACTCCTAACTTACAGGAGAGTCATAAGAGAGAAAAGCATATTGTTCAGTGGCTTACTAATATTGAGAAAGATGCAAAAGCCATCTATTTAGTAGGTGATATCTTTGATTTTTGGTTTGAATATAAAACAGTAGTTCCTAAAGGATTTGTTAGACTATTAGGAAAACTTGCGCAACTAACCGATAACGGTACACCCGTACATCTATTTGTCGGGAATCATGACCTATGGATGAAGGACTACCTTGAAAAAGAAGTTGGCGTTACAATTCATCATAGAAACATAATCATTGAAGAAGATGATAAAAAACTATTCATAGGACATGGAGATGGACTTGGAAATGGAGATTACCTTTATAAATTTTTAAGAAAGATATTTACATCAAAAGTTTGCCAATGGGCTTTCGCTCGTTTGCATCCTAACTTGGCACTTACAATAGCACATACCTGGAGCAGAGGTAGCCGAAAAAGTGGAGAAGAAGCTAACTTCATAAGTAATGAAAAAGAGATTCTTTTCGGATACTGCCAGCAGCAACAAACGCTTAAGCCAGTTGATTATTATGTTTTCGGACACAGACATCTTCCATTAGAATTAAAGGTAGATAGTAGAGCTAAATACATCAATACTGGCGATTGGCTCTCACACTATACCTATGCTATACTTCAAGAAGGAAACCTTAAGTTAAAAACCTATAACAAATAAAAAAGCCATCATTTCTGATGGCTTTCTTTTTATATCTATTAAATTCTTACTTATTAAGAATTAACTTCTCTGTTTTAATAGCATTACCATTAGAAACTACCTTAACAAAGTAGATTCCTGTTTCAAGAATAGATAAATCAATATCCTCTATTCTATGGTAATCACTTACTATTTCACCATCAAACAAGTGCATAACTTCAGCACCTAAAATATTTACTAATTTAACCTCAACTTCCATTTCAGCTAAATTTTCAAGCTCAACTACTGCTATTCCACTAGTTGGATTAGGGTATATTGATAATCTAGATAAACTTTTAGTTGATAAATGCAAAGTAGATTCTTCACCAATTTGAATATTATCTAAATAGAAATTATTTGCAGTACCATTAGTTACATATTCAATTTTGAATTTGATATTATCATTCTTTAATTGAGATTTGGTCATTACTGTATCATTCCATTCACTAGATTCTGGACGGAAATTGTTGACATAAAGACCTGCATTAGCAACTTGAATATTACTTAAAGAACCTAAAGCTCTCCATACCTCACCACAATCATCAGAATAATAAACATTCAATTCATTTACAGGAAAGGTATTTATTGAAGCTCCAGAATACGAAAACTTAATAGCAGGACTAGTTAATGCGCTTAAATCATAGGCTACTGAGATTAATTCATCAGTCCCTAAAGATAAATTATCTTTATCAATCTTTAATCCTGCTGAACCACTAACAGCTACACCATTTACCCATTCCCATGAAGAATTTTCAATTGCATTAAAACTCCATTCTCCTTCTGGAGCACCTTTAGTTATCTGCCAATCAACAGTTAATTCATTAGCATCTTCAAAATCATAAGCATAACTTCCTACAGCATTTGAAGATGAGGCAGGAGAGATAGTAATCACATTTTCTTTTACAGTTGTTGACACACAGGAATTAGCATAATAAGCAATATAAGTTGTTCGTTCTGCCACACCCCTATAGAAAAGAGTATCTATATAGTAGCCATTATATGACGGGTAATTAAATTGTGCATGATAAGTTCTAATTGTATCAACACTACCAATAATAGTTTGAATACTCCATGTACTATCAGCAGTATTAAACATTAATGATTCAGAGTATGACAGTGAAGTAGAGCTAGGATTAATAGAGATAGTAATCATTGTATCCATATTAAAATGAGCAAAATAAACTCTAATTGAATCAGAAGCTAAAACTCCATCAACACTCCAAGAAGAATCAGCCCCGTCTAGCCATGCAGAATCAGCAGCAGACAAATATGTGCTATCAATAAATGTTAATATATTCAAGACAGTTGTATCATAATAAAAATTATAATCAATAATTGTATCTAAGGAACCAACATGAAGGTCGGTATTCCAAACACTATCTGCACCACCTATTAATAACAGATCCTGAGCAGAAAGGCTATTACCATCAATATGAATCCAAATACTATCAGTCCCACCTGTCACTACAGAATCAGGGAAAGAAGTAGAGTTATCATAGTTAATATATACAGTTATTGGATTAATAGCTGAATCTGCAACTAAAGTATCAATGTGTGATGCATCTAAAATACTATCAGTAGTAAGTTGATTTTTTACCCAAATAGAATTAATACTATAACCATCATCATCAAGATGTAGATTAATGTTTGAAGCATTCATTGCTAATAATTCAGCTTCTGTTCCTTGTACGTTTAAGATTTCAACAATTGAATCATAAGAAGTTGCATTTACTAAATCCAAATCAGATAAACGAGCAGCTCTTGATTCCGTTATTTCATCATATTCAATAGTAAGTAACACATCATAACTACCCTCAGATGCATAAGTATGAACAACTGAATTAGCATTTAAATCATCTGTATTACCATCACCAAAATCCCAAGTAAGAGAACTAACAGTTCCTGCCGGAAATTGTGTTTTATTACCTTTTAATACAATATTCTCACCTAAACAAAAAGAGTACTTTCCAGTAGCACTTGCAAAGTCTGAATTTTGATTACAGATTGGCGATACGTAACCATCAGCAACACCTGTTAAAGCAATATTATCAGCTGACCACATATATTCTCTAAAACCTATTCCTGTTGTATTAGTCTCTGCATCATATTCTCCATCTAAAGTTTCATTCATTACACCTACTTGACCTGCAGAAAACATGGTGACATAATTATCATTAGTATAATCCATGTAATTCATATACATTTCTCCTGCAGGGTTTAAAGAGTCAGCCACACAGCCATCATCAGTTCCAACATGATAAGGGAAGGTTGCTGGAGAAGGAAATGGTCCTGGATTTTCGCCTGCACCATTTGAATATTTATGTGTTGGAGTATCTTTAACCCCATCATCTCCACATTCTGCATCCCCCCAAACATGTCTTAAACCAAGCCAATGTCCTGCCTCATGTGTTAAAGTTGTTGAATTTACATCAGACATCTCTCCTGCTTTCAACACCACTCCATCAGTTGACATAGAACCAGACCAAGGAAATTGAGCAAAACCTAACAATTCACCTCCTTCTTGATCTGCAAATTTTTTCAAAGTCCAAATATTAAAATATTGATATGAATTCCAGTAACTTAAACCTTTAACAGCATTCCTGTTTTCTGGCTGATTAGTTAGTTCCGATTGCACTCTTAAAATTCCTGTTGTATGGTTTCCACTAGGATCAATCTTAGCTAAGCGAAATTCAATATTTGCTACACCAACTACAGAAGCAAAGATATCAGGCGTTAAAGGATATCCGTTTGATTGATTTAAAAACTTATCTGATTGACCATTTATATTTTTATTTAAAGCGTCTATTGCTCCTTGAATAGCGGCATCAGATAAATTTTCTGAACCTAAATCATGAATAACATGAACTACAACAGGAATAATTTTCTTACCACCTTCAACTTTAAGGTGTTTCATTTTGCTTAAAGCAGATTTACAATCAGCTTCCAACTCAGTATTTAAAGATTCTAATCCTTTAAAGAAAGCTGGATATTTTTGTTTTTGATCTTCAAATGAACCTTCATAAGTACCACACTTTCCTTGAGAAAAAACCATAGTTGAAGCCAAGAACATTCCAACAAAAAGAGGTAAAAATTTATTTTTCATATCTAAATTAATTATATTATAAAATTAAGGATACAAATATAGTGTTTCTACTTTAAAAGACAATAAAATTAGAAGAAGAATAAAACTCACTAATTACTAGTGTATATGCTTTTCAGCATGGTAAGAAGAACGAACCAAAGGACTGCTTTCAACATGCTGAAAACCAAGAGAAAGACCTATCTCCTTATATTTATCAAATTGTTCAGGTGTAATAAATTCAACTACTGGTAAATGCTTTTTGGAAGGCTGTAAGTACTGCCCAATAGTCATAATTGAAACTCCAACCGCTCGTAAATCATGCATAGTTTCAACTATTTCCTCTTCTGTTTCACCTAAACCTAGCATAATTCCTGACTTAGTACGAATTCCACCTTCATGCAAAAACCTTAAAGTATCCATACTCCTATCGTATTTCGCTTGAATTCTCACTTTTTTAGTCAATCTTCTTACGGTTTCCATATTATGTGAAACCACTTCAGGAGCAACATCTATAATTGGTTGAATATCTTTTAATCTTCCTTTAAAATCAGGAATTAAGGTTTCCATAGTTGTTTTAGGATTCTCCTTTCGTATTTCATTAATTGTTTCCACCCAAATACTTGCGCCTCCATCTTTCAAATCATCACGATCAACAGAGGTGATAACGGCATGTTTTACTTCCATTAATTTAACTGAACGCGCTACTTTTTTAGGTTCTAAAATATCAACTGCTAATGGGCGACCCGTCATCACATTACAAAAACCACAAGAACGAGTGCAAATATTACCCAGAATCATAAAGGTTGCAGTACCTGCACCCCAGCATTCCCCCATATTTGGGCAATTACCACTTTCGCAAATAGTATGCAAATCATGTGATTTAGTAATTCCTCTAACAGCTTTATAGGCTTGTCCAGTAGGCAACTTTACTTTTAGCCATTTTGGCTTTTTTATTTTTTCTACTTTTTCCAAAGAATATTTATTAAGCTAGTGAAACAGATGAATCAACTTTAGTCACACCTGGACATTGATGACCATATACTGCACAGGAAGAAAGAAAACTAATTAATACGATTGCGATTGTAAAAAAGACTACTTTTTTCATTGAAAATAAATTTTGACAAAAATACATTTTTAAAACATATTAGCTATCTTTGGAATTATTAAATGAAAAAACTAAATCTACAACTTAATTCAGACTGGAAAACATTCTTGAAAGAGGAAATTAAATCAGATGATTTTAAGAAAATTATTTCTGAATTAAGTGCCGAAAGAAAACATCACACAATTTTTCCTGAAAATGAAATGATTTTTAACGCTTTTAATCAAACCAATATTGATGAATTAAAGGTTGTTATTTTAGGACAAGACCCCTATCATGGAAAAGGGCAAGCACATGGACTTTCATTTTCAGTTCCTGAGGGAGTAAAAACACCTCCATCATTGCGCAATATATTCAAAGAACTGAAAAGCGACTTAAACCTTCCTATTTCTAATAATGGCAACCTAAGCACTTGGGCAGAACAAGGTGTTCTACTTCTTAATTCCACCCTAACCGTTAGAGAAAAAGAAGCAGGTTCTCATCAGAAAATAGGTTGGGAAATTTTTACAGATAGTATCATTAAAAAAATATCAGACAAAAAAGAAGGAATAATTTTCTTGCTTTGGGGTGCTTTTGCTCAAAAAAAATCAGCTTTAATAGACAAAGAAAAACATCATATATTAACTGCAGCTCACCCCTCTCCTTTTTCTGCTTACAGAGGGTTTTTAGGCTGTAAGCATTTCTCAAAAACAAATAAAATACTTATTAACAATAACAAACAACCTATAAACTGGAAATTATGTTCAGAACCCTTAACCTTATTTTAATCAGCTTTATTAGCTTCAGCACACTTGGTCAAAACTCAATAATTGAACGTGCAAACAATTATTTAGAGAGTAAAGATGCTTTTGCAAATGAAATACTCTATGTTTCTGTAAAGAATCAAAAGCTTTATCACTTACAAAAGGACAGCATTATTAAAGAATATATTATTTCAAGTTCGGCATACGGAATAGGAAGTGAGGCTGGCAGTAACAAAACACCAATTGGACTACACAGAATAGTAGGTAAATTTGGGACTAAAACCCCTATAAATGGAAGAATGAAAGGAAGAGTATTTTATGGAGATATCGCAACCATATATACTGATGAGACAAAAAGTAAAACTGATGACATTACTAGCAGGATATTTTGGCTAGAAGGCAGGGAAAAAGGAAAGAACAAAGGAAAAGGAATTGATTCCTTTAGTCGTTACATTTACATACACGGAACATCAGAAGAAGGAAGGTTAGGAAAACCCGCTTCACATGGCTGTATAAGAATGAAAAATAAAGAAGTAATTGACTTGTATAAGCTAATAGAAGTTGGTACTTTAGTCCTCATTTTATAATTCAAAAAATCACTCATGGAATATTATGTACTAGCACTCTTGATTATTGGCGGATTTATGGCTATTTATTTTAAAAAAGAGGCTGTTCCTGAAAATAATTCAGAAGAATTAAAACTAAGAATTTCTGAATTAGAACAGAACTTAGCATCTAAAGAAATAGAGGCAAAACAACAGCAACAAAATATTGAAATTGCCAATGCAAAAACCAATGCTTTTGAACAAGTGAAAACTGAGAATGCTACCTTAAAGGAAAAATTATCCCATACTCAGCAAGAAAGAAATGATCTTAAGCACGAAAACATCTCATTGAAGAAAGAAGAAGATAACAGAAATGAAACACTAAGAAAATCAGTTGAAGCCACCAACACGCTACAAGAAAGTTTGACTAAAGAAAAAGAAAGGTTGAATGATGTAAGAGTAAAAGAAACAGAACTAAGGATGGAGAAAATGAAAGCAACTTGGGGAGAACACGAAAAAGATATTGAAAATCACTTGCAACTTATTTGCAGAAATCATGTCATTAAATATATTAGTCAAGAAGATTTTCCACACCCAAGAAACAAACCAGATAATTCCATAGAAATAATGGATCAAATGATTGTTTTTGATGCCAAAAGTCCTGCAAATGATGATCTAAGCAACTTCCCTAAATATATAAAATTGCAAACGGAAAGTCTAAAAAAGTATGCAAAGCATGATGATGTAAAAAAAGATTTATTCCTAGTAATTCCATCTAACACTTTACAGGTTATTAATCAGTTCACTTATAATATTGGCGACTATAATGTATACATCATCACCAAAGATGCTTTAGAACCTATCATCCTAAGTCTTAAAAAGATAGAGGAATACGAATTTGCCGATAAATTAAGTCCTGAAGAACGAGACAATGTATGCAGGATTATTGGGAAATTTGCCCACACAACCAAAAGAAGAATACAGATTGACCAGTTTTTTGCAGAAGAATTTTTAGACACCCTTAATAAAGCAGGAACACAATTACCAAGAGAGATTTTAGAAAGTGTAATTCAGTTTGAAAATGCAGAGAAGCTAAATCCTCCAATGGAAAAAAGAAAGAAACAAATCCTAACCAAGGATTTAAAAGCTAAATCAGAAGAAATTAAAAAAGAAATAGAGCTCAGAAATATCCCTGAGATTACCACTCAAATTGAGTTTAAAGAAGATAATAATGCATAAATCAGAAGAAAAAAATTATATATTTGGTATCCGTGCCATAATTGAAGCAGTACAAGCCGGGAAAACAATTGACAAACTATTTATCCAAAAAGGACTGCATAACGATTTGTTTGCAGAACTCTGGAAATTGGTGCGTGAAAAGAGAATAAATTACAAACATGTTCCTTTAGAGAAAATCAATCGCTTAACAAGAAAAAATCACCAAGGAGTTTTTGCGTTTATCTCGCCAATCGATTTTCATAATATTGAAGATGTAGTCCCAAATTTATACGAACAAGGGAAAAATCCTCTTGTTTTAGTTTTAGATAGAATTACAGATGTAAGAAACTTTGGAGCAATTGCTCGTACTGCTGAATGTGCAGGAGTAGATGCCATTATAATCCCTGAACAAAATGCTGCTGCCATTAATGCTGATGCAATAAAAACCTCAGCTGGAGCATTGCATAAAATTACGGTTTGCCGTACTTGGAATTTGAAATTGGCTTTACAATTTATGAAAGATAGTGGCATACAATTGGTTGGTTGTACTGAAAAAACACAAGATAATATGTATAAGCCGGACTACACTCCACCAACTGCAATTATTATGGGATCGGAGGAAGATGGTGTTTCTCCTGAATTTTTAAAAATGTGTGATGCAAGAGCAAAAATCCCTATGGCTGGGAAAATTGCTTCTTTAAATGTGTCGGTAGCGACTGGTGTTATTTTATATGAAGCATTAAGACAGAGAGGGTAAATGACCCTTGACCATTTCAGAGAATATTGCCTTTCGTTTAAAGGGACAACAGAAGAATTACCTTTTGATGAAAACACTTTAGTTTTCAAAGTCCTTGGAAAAATGTTTGCCCTTTGCAATATGATGTCGTTTGAATTTACAAACCTGAAATGTGATCCTGAAAAAGCAGTAAACCTAAGAGAAGAACATACGGAAGTAACTCCTGCTTGGCACATGAATAAAAAACACTGGAATTCAGTTAGTTTTATGGGAGATTTAAGCGATCAACAAATTGAAAATTGGATTGAAGATTCCTATAACTTAGTGGTAAAAAATATGCCTAAAAAATTAAGAGAACAATTATGAGTTGGTTTGCAAACTGGTTTGACTCCCCCTATTATCATACCCTCTACAAAAATAGAGACGAAAAAGAAGCGCAAGTTTTTATTGATAATTTAGTCCAGCATTTACAAGCCCCTAAAGGGAGTACGCTCATTGATATTGCTTGCGGAAAAGGAAGGCATGCCACTTATTTCAATTCTTTAGGATTGGATGTTGTTGGGGTGGATTTATCGCCCAACAGCATTGCTTCTGCTACAAAAAATGAAAATGCAACTTTACAATTTGCAGTACATGATATGCGTGAGGTATATCAAAAAAACAACTTTGATGTTGTTACTAATTTATTTACCTCTTTTGGTTATTTTGAAGATAATACTGACGAGCAAAAAGCCATCAATGCTATGGCTAGCAATTTAAAATCAGGAGGAATTTTGATTATTGATTTTATGAATGTAAAAAAGGTAATTGCTAATTTAGTACTAGAAGAACAAAAGATTATTGATGGCATACTATTTAATATCACTAGAACAGTAGAGAACGGACATATTATTAAGGATATTGAAATTATTGATGGAACCGAAAAACAACATTTTCAAGAAAAAGTAAAGGCAATCACTTTAGCTGATTATTCTAATTTTATCAGTAAGGCAGAGCTAAAAATAATTGATATCTTTGGCAACTATAAATTGGACAGTTTTGATGAAGATACTGCCGACCGTTTAATACTAATTTGTAAGAAATGAATTTAACAACACTAGGACTATTATTTGCATCTGTTATTGCAGGAGCAATTGTAGTAGAAATTTTTAAACCTAAAAAAAGTAGGAACATCCAAATCCTACTTACTTTCAGTGGAGCTTATTTGTTAGCCGTAAGTGTTTTACACTTATTACCAGAAATCTTTCATCACAATACTAATCAAAATATTGGACTCTTTATTTTAGGAGGTTTCTTAATCCAGATCTTATTAGAATATTTTTCACAAGGAATAGAACATGGTCATTTTCATAAGAGTAATGTAATTCCTTTTTCAGTGCTCATCAGCCTTTGCTTACACGCACTATTAGAAGGAGTTCCTTTAGGAGGACACTTACATCATCACGCACACAATGCCTTACTTACAGGAATTGTATTACACAAAATGCCAGTTGCCATTGTTTTAATGACCTTATTCCTTCAAAGCAATATCAGTAAAACAAGAGCCTATTTTTATCTATTACTTTTTGCCTTAATGGCTCCACTTGGCGTTTTTGCAGGAAGTCTTTTCACAACACTTGCTAATTATCACAATGAAGTAATGGCAATTGTAATTGGTATCTTTTTACACATTTCCACCACTATTCTATTTGAAAGTAGTGAGGGACATAAGTTTAGTAGCCAAAAGATTTTAGCAATTATTGTAGGGTCAGTTATTGCTATATTTAGTATTTAATGAATCATAAGTATATAATTACTGGTGCTCCTGGAACAGGGAAAACAGCAATAATTAAAGCACTAAAAAAAGAAGGACATTCATGTGCTGAAGAAATCTCTCGAACAATAATAACCCAGCAAATTGCAAGTGGTGGTGATGCCTTGCCTTGGAAAAACTTAGCCGCTTTTTCTCAGCAAGTAATCGCCCTTAGGAAAGCACAACACACGAACGCTCCACAAGGAAAAACTCATTTTTTTGACAGAGGAATTATTGATGTAATTGCCTACCTAAGACATGACAACCTAGCAGTAAATAATGAAATCCTAGAAATGGTAAAAAAATTCCCTTACAATACAATTGTTTTTTACACGCCTATTTGGGAAGAAATTTATGTAACCGATACTGAAAGAAAAGAAGATATCCTTACCGCAAAGAATATAGAGAAAGTTTTACTCACTACTTACCAATCCTTTGGTTACACTTTGGTGGAAGTTCCTAAATTATCCGTTAGTGAACGAACTGCTTTTATTCTATCCAAACTGAAATAATAAGGAAGATTTTATGTAGTTTTGCAGAAATTTAATAATTAAAAAAATAAGAAATTATGTCAATATTAATCGGTAAAAAAGCACCTTCATTTTCTGCACAAGCAGTGGTTAATGGTGGAGAATTTGTAAAAGGATATTCATTAGAGCAATTTGTAGGAGAAAAGCCAGTTTTATTTTTCTTTTACCCAAAGGATTTTACTTTTGTTTGCCCAACAGAATTATTTGCATTTCAAAATAAATTAGCTGAATTTGAAGCAAGAGGATGTGCAGTAGTTGCTTGTTCAACTGATACAGAACAGTCGCACTGGGGATGGTTACAAATGCCTAAAGCAGAGGGAGGAATTCAAGGAATTACTTACCCATTAGTTGCTGATACTGACAAAACTATCTCAGCAAACTTTGGTGTATTAGCTGGAGAATATGAGTTAGATGAAAACGATAATATGATTGCTAATGGACCAATGATTGCTTTTAGAGGTTTATTCTTAATTGACAAAAATGGAGTAGTACAACACCAAGTAGTTAATAATTTCCCATTAGGAAGAAATGTTGATGAAGCTTTAAGAATGGTTGACGCTTTACAACACTTTGAAGAAAATGGAGAGGTTTGTCCTGCAAACTGGAGCAAAGGACAAGATGCAATGAAAGAATCGCATGAAGGAGTTGCTGATTACTTATCAAAGCACTAAGAAAGAAAAACAAACATATAAAATAGAGAAGCCTGCATTTTGCAGGCTTTTTTATTACCTTTGATTTATGATAAGAAGAAGAATTTTACGCTTTGTCCTCAATATTTTTCCACCCCTTTTTTTCAATCGTATTTTACTGAAAAAAGTATCGGAAGATTATAGCTATATGAAAGTAAAAATCAGAAGATCTATTTTGAATATTAATTTTCATAGAAGTATTTTTGGAGGAACTATTTTTTCAGCATTTGACCCCTATTTTCCTACCATGTACTATAATATTTTTCATCAAAAAGATAGGAAACTTGAAATTTGGATGAAAAGTGCTAACATAAAATATAAACGACCTGCAACAACACATTTATTCTTAGAGTTCAGAATTAGTAAAGAAGAAATTCAGGAGGCTGAAAATGAGTTAAACAAAAAAGGTAAACACGAAAAATGGCATAAAGTAGAAGCTATTAATAAAAATGGAATAGTTTGTGCAGAAGCAGAAATGCTTGTTTACTTAAGAGACAATAAAATTAAAAGTAAAGTCGGGTTCTAAGCCTTATTGATTAAAACAGTAGCATAAGCAGAAACTCCTTCCTCTCTACCTACAAAACTAAGTTTTTCAGTTGTAGTAGCTTTAATAGAAACTAAATCAGCATCTACTCCCATGCAAGAAGCAAGCGCCTTTTGCATCTCAGGAATATAAGGTCCTATCTTTGGAGTTTGCAAACAAATAGTGGAATCAATATTGCCAATTTCATAGCCCTTTGCTCTAACTAAAACCATTACTTCTTTCAGTAAAATTTTACTATCAATTCCTTTAAACTCTGAAGCAGTATCAGGAAAATGTTTCCCAATATCACCTAAATTAGCAGCTCCTAAAAGTGCATCACAAATAGTATGCACAAGTACATCTGCATCAGAATGCCCAAGACCTCCTTTAGTATGAGGAACAATAATACCTCCTAACCAAAAGTCCAAACCTTCTTTTAGTTGATGTACATCAAAACCAAAACCTATTCTAAAATTCATAGATTAGTTCATTTCGTCCAATGCCCCAAAATCAAATACAAGAGTAAAACGCATAGTGTTAGCTAAAGGATTATTTCCATTAATTGCTCGGCTAGCATTTATCAAATAAGAAAAATCAAGTGCAAATACATTGTACTTTACTCCAGAACCAAAAGTGAAGAATTTTCTTCCCCCTTTAGTATCATGTTCAAAGAAGTAACCTGCACGGATAGCAAACTGATTTGCATACCAATACTCTGTACCAATAGAATAATTAATTTCTCTCATTTCCTCTTTAAACCCACCAGGTGCATCTCCAAAAGACTGGAAAATACCTGAAACTACTGAAACATCAGGATCTTGACCTGCTACAATTTCACCATCCTCATATACTGGTGGAGTTGGCACTAATAATTTATTAATATCTAAAGCAATTGACATTTTATTATAATCATCAAACTCAGTTCCTAAAGCTGTACCTAGTCTTAAATTAATTGGAATAAAATCACGCACTGCTGTTTCTGTATAAGAAATTTTATTTCCAATATTAGAGATATTACCACCAATAGCCAAGTCAACATCTTTTCCACTTATTCTAATTGGCTGAGTATAATACCCTGCAATATCAGCAGCAATAGATTGCCCAGCAACTGTTGGAATACCTCCTGCCGCCTGACCTCCTGTTAGGTTAGAATAAATATATCTACCTGAAATTGCTAATGAAAAATTATCAGAAAGTTTACGAGCATAAGAAGTTCCTAAAGCAAACTCACTTGGCTTATATTGTCCAATTGTTGTTCCTAATATATCCGTAAAAGTTATATCTCCCAATGAAAAATAACGCAACTCTATACCTACCGTTTCATTATCATTCAGCTTTCGATAACCTGCTAAATAAGAGAGGTTAATATCTGGAACTAATGCTCTAAGCCATGGAACATAGGACATAGCAAAACCCATATCATCATCAACAAAAGCCAATTTTGCAGGATTCCAATGCAATGAATTAGCATCAGGATTAGTAGCCACACCAACATCACCCATTGCCCCCGCTTTTGAATCAGGAGAAATTAGTAAAAATGGAACAGCAGTAGTAATGGTATTTAACCCACCAGTCAAATCCTTATAATCTGGGTCTTGAGCAAAAGCATTAAACACTAATGATAAAGCACAAATTATTCCTATTATTTTCTTCATTTCTTAAATTTAGTTTGCAAATATACTTCTTTTTTATGTGGACTTGAACGAATCTATTGTTGTAATAGTATAATCCGTATGGATTTTGAAGTAAAATCTCCATCCGAACTACTAACACCTAATTTAGCAATATACATTCCCGCACTTAATTGCCCTCCATATTCATCTTTTCCATTCCATGAGACAGGACCTATTCTATACCCATTATCATAATAACTTTCTTCTTGCCTTTTTACTAAAGCTCCTGTTATAGAATAGATTTCCAAAATGACATCCAAATCCTGATTGGCTTTATTGTGTTGGAAATAAATATCAGTAAAGTTAGAAAAAGGATTAGGATAAGTACTGTAATCAGAAATTGTAAACTCATTTTCATCAGCTACTACAAAAGTAATTGTTGCTTCTGTAGAATTATTAAATACATCCCAAACTTTAAGTGTTAGAGTATGTTCTCCTTTTTCCAAATTATAAAAAGGAAATCTTATTGTCCCTTTAGTGTAATCATCTTTTTTTGCTTCATAAAAATCGTTTAACACATAAGGATTAGCTGTATTTCCATCCAATACAACTGTAATATCATGCCCAATACCATTACCAACTGTATTGATACCACTAAAATCAAAAATATCCGCTAATAAAACAGGGTTTTCATCCGTAATTCCGCCATCTAAAAAGTTTCGTGTATTTATAAATAATTCCAATTCAGCACCCTCATAATCATATACAATATCATCAGCTGTACCACCAATTACAAAGCCATCATCACTCCCGCCTGCATCAATAGGCTCATCATCATCAGAAACAGCATAGTAAGAAATTTTTCCCGCACCATAATTATAAGCAATATCCTTAGGCACAATAAATGAAAAAGAAAACTCTCCATCAGCAACTGTAGCCGCCCCTTTATATAATATGTTATTTTGATCACGATAAGGCATAGGCGTACAAGATTCCTGACCTAATGTAGTACGAATGATTTCTTTATCGTAAACTGTAATATAAACTGTTCCATTAAAAGAATCTAAAATTCCTGTTCGGCTATTTCTTGCGCTTTCTAACGGTTTAATCAAGCCATAATCATCTATTACTCTCCCAAAAATAGTTACCTCACCTAAAGCTTTTAAGGTATCTACCATATTAGTTGTTTGTACCTTATATTTAGGATATGCCAAGCAGAGTGCAGGGTCACCTAAGAGTGTGAAATTTCTATTATTAGCAGAAGTTCCACTCAATACTTTAGTTTGCTTAAATACATCCCCTAACCTTGGAAATTCACCACCTACTTTTTTAAACAGAGTTTTGATAAACTTTGTATTTAAATTATAATTAGGAGCTGAATATACTAATCTTGTTGTACTTAATAAAGCAATTGCCCCTCCATTAGGATTTAACAATACGTACTCCCCTGCTGAAGTTTCTGCAGGGTTATCAAAATAAGAAAACTTGCAAGTAGCCGTCATAAATAAAGGTAATTTATTTTCATTATCCCAAGCATTTATTTGATCCAACTCTAATATTCTTTCTGAAGTCCAACCTAAAGGACTTCCATGTCCTGTATAATTAATCAATAAAGCTCCTTTATCTACTTTATTATTTATTGCATGATTAGTAGCTTCACTTCTTGGTCCTCCAGGAGTCGATTCTTGAAAATAATTATCTAAATAAATCTTACTGATATTGATGTCCTTATAATTATCAGCCACAATATTTGCTAAACTATCTGCCTGCCACATATGTGTGTTTCCATCTTTGGAATCACCATCATCAGCAATAAATGCAATATCATTTCGCCAACTTCCAAATGACTCTTTTGCATAATAACGCTCCACCTTATCCACCAATATATTTGCCTGAGATAGAGTAGATACAGGGAATCTTCCCACACCAATATCCACTAAATCATTGTTAAAAAGCCCTTCATGATCATCTAATAGTCCAAAATAATCATCTGTAACATAGGAAAGTGTTGGGTGAGTAGAATTTATAGATTGATAAGTAGGAATATAATTTGTATTTCCTGACACTCTATCTTTAGGGTCATAAGAACCATCACCAAAAAGTAATACATACTTCAATTTTGAATTTGGTCTTTTGTATAAATACCTTAAAAAATCACGAATAGCACTCACATCTTGAACTCCAGAAGAAAACTCATTGTAAACCTGATCTGGCGTTACAATAATAGAAGTTATATCATCTTTTGCTTGGTGAAAATTAGCTAAGCGTTCGGCAGGAACTAAAAACTTAGGATGAGAAACAATCACATACTCTACATCTAAAGCAGTATTATGTAAATTTTGATTAGCTACTACTCCCTTTAAAGTAGGCGTTAAGTAAGCACTACTATTAAAGGCAATATATTCATGCAATTCATTTAGCGAATCATTAAAAGAAAGCATACTCCCGTTAATTATAGTTGGCATTTGAACTATTGATGTGGGATCAGTAACATCCCAAATACTTATTCCTGAAGTAGCATTTGAAAGTTCAAAAGTACCCACCTCATTCCCTAATGATGATGCGTCTCTAAATAACAAAGAATTTCCTGCCATTTTCAGACTTCTTCTAGCATTTACTGCAATATAGTTTAACCAAGCTTGCGCACCATCATCAGTTGAATTATAATCAAGATTAATAGAAATAGTTGAAGAAGAACTATTAAATTCAGTTGTTTTTGATGCTGTTTTAGCATACTCTTGATAATAAGTTGAAGGCACTTCATTAACAGAAATTGTATTCAACAGATTAGAATTCGCTTTAATTGTAAATGAAGATGAAACAAATGAACGCGCCACAACAGCTGTTTTAACACTTACTGGGCTCAATTGCTCTAAATTAGGAAAATTAAAATTAAAGGATTGATTGTTTTGAATGTCAAATCGCTCACCAAACCACTCTTTTCCTGAATTTATTAAATTTTCAAGTTCGCTCTCATGAAAAGAAAAAGCATTGAATGAAGTTATTGTTTCTGTTGCATTTTGCAATGCTATTTTTGAGGCAATTCTCTTTCCTTCTGACTGATTATCAATAGTTAAAAAATAATTTACCTCATCAGAAAACAAATGTGTTTCATGCTGAAATAACCCAGATTGAGTATTATAACTCCAACTATGAGGAGATTCACCATAAAACAAAATATAATCACTACTTTCAAAAACACCATTATTGTTAGAATCATAAATTTTAATGGCATTTTCTACTAAATCATCATGTCTAAAATTGGAGTTTAATTTTGGCAACATCCCACCCCCATTTCCAAACAATTTAATGCTTGAAATTTGCAAATTATTAACCTCTACCCCCAAACCTTCTAAACTAGAGTAAGAAATCTTATAAACGCCTGATTTATCAGTAGAAATTTTAAACCAATTTCCTTCCGCTAATACCGAACTATATTGCGCAAATATATTTGCTACAAAAAGCATAAGGATTAAAGTTAAAAAAAATATTTTTTTCATCAGTGCAAACTTACGTATCATTTTAAAAACAAGGCTAAAACGTAAATAAAATATAATTATTATGCAATTTCTTTACTAGTAAAAGTAGATAATAAATAATTTGTTTATTTTTGTGAAATTGAAATTAAGAAAAAACCTATTTATGTTGAATAAATTTTCCAAGATTTTTATTGCAGTAGCTGCATGTATCTTCATCAGTAATGATGCTAACGCACAAGACCCTGCATTTAGTCAGTTTTATGCCAATCCTTTATATTTAAATCCTGCTTTTGCTGGAGCAACCCCTAAAGGATGTCCAAGAGCAAATTTAAATTACAGAGACCAATGGCCTGGAATAGGAAGAACTTATGTAACTACTTCTGCATCATGGGATCAACATATTAACGCAATTGGTGGAGGATTAGGGGTAATGGTAGCGCAAGACAGAAGTGGAGCAGGGCATCTAAACACTACCCATGCCTCACTACTTTATTCATATCATTTAGAAGTGAATAGAAAATTTTCTGTGAAAGCTGGTTTTGAAGCTTCTTATAGGATGTTAAATTTAGATTGGACTGATTTAACTTTTGGTGACATGATTGACCCTCAGAGAGGATTTGTTTACAACACACAAGAAGATATAGCAAATAATGCAACAACAAAAAGTTTCCCTGACTTTTCTGCAGGATTTATAGGATACTCTGAAAACTTATTTTTTGGTTTTGCTGCTCATCACCTAACAACTCCAAACCAAGGATTTATTAGTGAAAGTGAATTACCAACTAAACTTACAGCACATATTGGAGGAACTATTCCATTAAATAAATACAGTAATAATGTAACTACTATTTCTCCAAATTTCTTATATCAAAAGCAACAAGATTTTCAGCAATTCAATTATGGAGTATACGTAAATAGAGGCCCTATTGTCGGTGGTTTATGGGCACGTCACAGTTTAAAAAATATAGACTCATTCATCCTTATGATTGGTCTTATTCAAGACTCTTTCAAATTTGGATATAGTTACGATATAACTTTAAGTAATCTTAAAAATAGTAATACACTTGGAGCGCATGAATTATCATTTACTTTATTCATGCCATGCAGATCAAGAAGTAAATCGTTCAATACAATAAGTTGTCCTCAATTTTAGTTAATAGTTAATAATCATATTTATAAATCAATAATAATGAAATCAAATAAATTAATAATCGTTTTAAGTAGTGTATTAATACTTGCATCATGTGCTAGGGAGAAATCTTCATCTACAGGATGGGAATATAATAATTCAAAAAATGGTGGATTTGAAACTAACAATAAGTTTCAAGAACAAATTACAGGACCAGGACTGATGTTTGTAGAAGGAGGTTCATTTACAATGGGAAGAGTTGAACAAGATGTTATGTATGAATGGAACAATGTACCAAGAAGAGTAACTGTATCTTCTTTCTACATGGATGAAACTGAAGTTAGAAATGTAGATTATTTAGAATATTTACATTGGATTAGAAGAGTTTATGCTCAATCTTACCCTGAAGTATATAAAAAAGCATTACCCGACACTTTAGTTTGGAGAGACAGGTTAGGTTATAATGAGCCTTTTGTAACTCAATACTTAAGACATCCTGCCTACCAAAATTACCCAGTAGTAGGTGTAAGTTGGGCACAAGCTAATGATTACTGTATATGGAGAACCGATAGAGTTAATGAAAGAATTCTTATAAATGAGGGTATTTTAAAAGAAGATCCTGAACAAGTTGATGATAACACTTTTAATACTGAAGCATATTTGGCAGGTCAATATGAAGGAATTATAGGAAGAAACCCTAAAAATCTAGACCCTTCAACTGGAGAAAAGACTAGACAGGTTAGAATGGAAGACGGATTATTATTACCAAAATATCGTCTTGCAACTGAAGCTGAATGGGAATTTGCAGCATTAGGATATGTTGGAAATACTCAAGAGGAAAACACAAATGAAAGAAAGTTATATCCTTGGAATGGCTCTTCTCTAAGAAATGGAGACCCTAAAAACCAAGGAGAAATTATGGCAAATTTTAAAAGAGGAAGAGGAGATAACATGGGGGTTGCAGGGAACTTAAATGATAATGCTGATATTACTGCTCCTGTGCGTTCTTACTGGCCAAATGATTATGGCTTATATAATATGGCAGGAAATGTATCAGAATGGGTAATGGATGTTTATCGTCCTGAAATAGAACAAACAACAATTTCAGATCACAGGAACTTTAGAGGAAATGTATACACAACTCAAAAAACAGATGAAGATGGATTTATTGCTGAAAAAGATAGTTTAGGAAGAATCACCATGGTACCTGTAGATGCACAAGGGAATGTATATAGAAGAAATTACAAGAAATCTGATAATATTAATTACCTTGATGGGGATATTGAATCTCAAATGGGAATTGATTGGAATAACTTTTTAGATGAAACAACTACCTCTGATACAGCAAGAGTTAAAATTGATAAATGGAATCAAAAAGCTGATCAATATAAAGATAAAGCTAAAACAGGAAATTCTAGCGAAATGTATGCTTATGGAGAATCTTCTTTAATAACAGATAGAACAAGAGTTTTCAAAGGAGGTTCTTGGAAAGATAGAGCATACTGGCTAAACCCTGGAACAAGAAGATTTTTAGACCAAGATCAGTCAACAGACGCAATTGGATTCAGATGTGCAATGGATAGAGTTGGAGCTCCTGTTAGTAATCAAAAAGAAAATGCAAGAAGAGGTTCTGATTACAGTAAAAAAAGAAACTAATAGTTAACTACATATATTATAAAACCCCACTAATAATGGGGTTTTATTTTTTAATAACATGAACATTAAAAATTTATACTCAATATTTAAAGAGCATTCTACTATTTGTACAGATAGTAGAAAAATTAAAGAAAAATCTATCTTTATTGCTTTAAAAGGTGAGAATTTTAATGGCAATGAGTACGCTTTAAAAGCAATTAATGATGGATGCTCCTACGCTATTATTGACGAACAAGATTTCAACACTCATCAAAATACAATACTAGTTAAAGATGTTTTAACTACCTTGCAAGAACTTGCAAAATACCACAGAAAACAGCTAAGTATACCAATAATAGGAATAACAGGAACTAATGGTAAAACAACTTCTAAAGAACTCATCAGTGCTGTTTTAAATTCTGATAAAAACTGTTATGCTACAAAAGGGAATTTAAATAATCACATAGGGGTTCCTTTAAGTATTCTAGAAATTAATAATGATCATGAAATTGCCATTATTGAAATGGGTGCAAATCATCAAAAAGAAATTAAATTCTTATGTAGTATTGCACAGCCAACTCATGGTGCAATTACAAATATTGGCTCTGCCCACCTTGAAGGATTTGGTGACCTTGAAGGCGTGATAAATACCAAAAAAGAACTATATCAGTTTATTAATTATACAAACGGACAACTCTTTGTAAATTCAGATGATGAGCTGCTGATAAAACTTTCTACTTCAACACCAAGAATAACATATGGAGAAGAAGGAAAATTAAAAGGAAAAGTTGAAAGTAGCGCACCTTTTTTAACTTTAAATTACCAGAACACTACTATTAGTAGTCATCTAATTGGGAACTTTCAATTTAGCAATATCATGCTAGCCATTTGTATTGGGGAGTACTTTAGTGTTTCAATTGAAAACATTAAGAAAAGTATAGAAAGCTACATCCCAAAAAATAATCGTTCACAGATTATAAAAACAAAAAATAATACTCTTATTCTTGACGCTTACAATGCTAACCCTTCTAGCATGAAAGCAATGTTAATCTCCTTTTCCGAACAGAAGTACACTAATAAACTTTGCATTTTAGGAGATATGCTTGAACTTGGAAAAGACTCAAAAAAAGAACATCAAGACATTATTTCACTTTGTAAACAACTAAATTTATCTTGTTATTATATCGGAAAAGAATTTAAGAAAGTAAACCATAAAGCTTTTGAAAACAGAGTAGATTTTGAAAAAGAATTAGAACGAAAAGTAATTACAGAAAAAACAATTCTTTTAAAAGGATCAAGAGGAATTGGGTTAGAAAAGCTAACTGAACTTCTTTAAACTATTCCGCCAAAGCATCTTTAAACAACTTTCTGAAAATAAAGAAGCAAATAGATAAGAAGCCACCAAGAAACCCACCAAGGACACCCAATAGGGTTTTAGATTTTTTATCTTCCTTTAAAGGTAAAGTAGGAGTGTCAATAATATTGATAATTGGCGTTTGATTTAAAAGAGTAATTTTAGATAACTCAAGATTTTTTACAATCTCCAAATACATAGCATTTAGAACTTCTACCCTTCTCATTAATTGCAACTCCTTTAACCTACCAGAAGCCTTTACAATTCTTTGATTAATATCTTTTACCTTAGCAAACTCGTGCTCAGCTATTTCTAATTCTGAAAAAACAGAATCTGCTCTATTTTGCAAAAAATCCAGAGTATTGCTTGCTTGTGCAGTTTGATGCTCAACATACATCTTACTCATTTGTTCAATTAAGGATTCAACAAAGTATTTTGCATAATTCGCATTAGCTGATTTATAAGAGAGATTAATAATATTAGCCTCATCATTTTTCAACTCAATCAATAAATTTTTCTCAATTATCTTTGACCAAATCACTCCACTAATACTATCATGCTGAAAAGTATTTTCATCATGAAAAGAAACACCATTAAAACTTTCACTCTTCTCCCAATTTTCTTTGAATTTATTAATTTCTAAATAATGTTCAATTAACAAATCATCTTTTCCATTTACCTGTGCATTTTGCATTAAAGCAGCTTTAACAACTCCTCTTGACTTTAGCAACTCTAGAATATTTTGCTGACTAAAAGTTGCTGAAGAATTACCTCCTAAATCAAATCCAAACTGACTTGCAATACCAGACATTGCCCCTAAAGAGCCACCTTTTTTTTCTCCCTCAACAACAAAAGTTAAATCAGCATTATATTTAATTTCCGAGCGCATACCTATTACAATTCCAAGTACTAAACAAAAGAAAGAAATTGATATAATAGTGATTTTTTTCTTCAATAAATAAGCTTTATACTCTGAAAGTTTAATCAGAATATCTTTTAATTGTATTTCATCATTATACTGTTCCATTATTCAGCAGGTACTACTCTATCAATTAACAACCATAATGAAAGGATTGCTGAAACTTTTAGCATTGTTCTTTCAATTGTTTTATTCCAGTCTAGTGGAATTTTCTTATGCTTTGCTTTTTCAACTTTATTAACAACTTTAATAGTTGCCCCTTTCTTAGCTCTAGGAGAAATAACAAAAATCCCAAAATTCATAGTTTTCTTAGCAATACCATTTGGGTAAACAACAACTGTATTTCCTTTCTTATTTTCTCTTGTAAAACCACCAGCAAAATTATTAATATAATAATTAGCTCTTCTTGATCCAAAATAAGGTGCACTTATTGACTCTCCTTCAAGATTCATTAATTCTCCTGTAATATGAACTACATCCATTGTTTTAGGGACAACAATACTATCTCCTTTCAATAGCACCAAGTTATGTTTAGATGCATTAGAATTTAATGCCTTATCTAAATTCAGATATACTTTATTATAGACTACCTTTTCTTTCAATTTTTCGAATTGTTCAACTCTCATATTTTGTAATTCTTCTTGATAAATCAAAGATAAACTTGGATTAGAAAGAATAGAATCTAATAACTCTTCAGAAAAATCTTGAAGTGAGATATTTCCTCCTTGATTCTTACTTACTACAACCTCTTCTTTTCTGAACATAGTAACTCCATCAAGATATGCATAGATTGTAAGTCCTCCTGCTCGTTTGATTACTGATGAAATCTTTTCATCTTTTGAGAGCAATGTGTAAGTCCCAGGATATTTTACCTCTCCAGTTAAGACTACATTTTTTGCTTCTTCAAAATCAGGATTTTCTCTAACAAAAATTTGATCAAATGGTTGTAACATAAACTCAACAGCTTCATTACTTAACTCTAAATCCTCCCCAATAGAAATTGTTTTTACAACTGCTCTTCTTGGTTTTAATTTATTAGATGAAATATCATAATCCATGATTCTACTTACTTCTACTCTACTTCCTTCTGCTTGCTGAGATAATCCTCCGGCTTGTAAAAGTACATCTTGCAAAGTCATTCCAACTCCAAAATCAAATTCTCCACCACTTCTAACTGCTCCTAAAACTGATACAGAAAACTCATCATCAAAATCATCAATAGAAAGCACTCTTACTATATCGTATTCTTTTAGATAGATATTATCCTTATGATTTTTATCTTTTAAAACTGATTCTAAATTTACTGAAATATGTGTTTTTGTTCTATCCTCATTTAATCGAATAATATATACTTTATCCAAGAAAGTTTTATCAGCAATACACTTAGATCTATTTAATAAATCTAATAATTTCTCACCCCTAATAAATTCATAATCACCTGCCACACCTATACTTCCTTTTACAGTAACAACATTCGATATTTTATTAGAAATAGTATTTACAATAATCTCATCTCCATTCTTAACAGTAGTAGATTTCGCATGATCATTATGAACATCATTTACTTTTATTGAATTATATTCAATACTCTTTAAAGTAACAACATCAGAAAAAGCATTAGTAGTATATCCACCAGCATACTTAATTAAGCTTGCAACAGACTCACCTGTTTTTGCCTCATAA